>JACQXX010000048.1 GCA_016208495.1 Acidobacteriota bacterium
ATCCTGGCGCTTATGGCCCCATCCCCTATTCTTTCCCAGCCAGACTTGACCATTCGCCGGAGACCACAAAACTGGCCCAGTAATACGGATGCCGAAACCGCTGGCTCTTGAGCATTTCAAGCTGAACCTGACGAAGTGCTTCGGCCCGGCCTTCACCGGCTTTGAGTCGGGTGTAATAATCCACCATCAGTTTTCGGGTTCCCAGATCCGACACTGGCCACAGACTCAGCACCTGCGTTTCACTCCCAGCCAGCACCATCGCCCGGCGCAGACCATACACCCCTTCACCGGTTCGGACTTCGCCAACGCCGGTGTTGCAGGCCGAGAGCACCACCAGTTTGGTCCCGCGCAAATCCAGTTGGGCGGCTTCAAGGGCAGTGAGCGTGCCATCATCGGCGCCGCTTTCGCCACGGTTGGCACCGGCCAGAAAAATTCCTGATTGGAAAAAGGTTTGATCACTGGCGGGACCGGATCCCTTGAGTTGAATGTCACGCTGTTCTTCGCCGGCAACTGGATCAACTGATCCCACCACCTCAGCAGGTTTATCCAGAAAATACCCATGCGTGGCGATATGCAGGACCTGCGGCCCTTTCACCTGTTTGAGTGCCTGTTCGGTTGCTTCAGCACGGACTTTTAATCGGGCATCGGGAAATACTTTAGCCACCTCGATGCCTTCCTGAGCCGTTTCAAACAAGCGTTTAAGCTGAACCAGTTGGATACCGGCAATTTGGGGCCCGGTTCCGGCAGCGTAGTCCGGATCCGCCATTACCAGCGGCGGTTCCTGGCTGTGTGTCTTCACCTGTCGCCGCAACAAATCCCGACCGCTGGTTAAATAATGGATCGGCTGGTTTTCAATCAGAAACTTCCCATTTTCGTCCATCAACGCCCCAAACGGTACCAGGTTGAGTTCCCCTTCTGGAGCAAGAAACAGTGCGGTACCGGGCTTCACCGTTTTTAAAATTGGTTTGATGACTGCCTGGTGCAAACTCTGAGCCAGCACTCTGAGTTGCTGATCTGGCAAAACCACCGATCCACTGTTCGATTTCTTGATATTTCGGGATTCAGCCTTGATCAACCGGCTCCGAGTGCCAGGAGAAAGTTGGAGCAGCGCCCGAAATGCTTTCGTGATGGCATCAATCTTTTCGACTTCCTCCAGGTCAACCCATTTCGGATCACCTTTCGGTTCAATGATATAGGCCAGATACCGTGGAGGTCCATTCAGTGAGCTTTCGGCATTTTGCACAGGCTGGTACCTGGTAAATTCAACCAGTGCTGTGTTTTCAGGAATGGCGGCCTGTATATTTTGCAGCGTCACGGGTTGGGTTTGAACCCGATATTCGGCGCTCCGCCGGCTGACTTCAGCCTCAAGTTCATCAACCTCGGCTTCCAATCCTTGAACCAGCATCTGAAACCGCTCAGGTTTGGTATTTCCAGGCCCTTTCACCGTCAGGTTTGACAGCCGGGTTTGGGCTTCAATCAGTTTTTCAAATACGGCCTGATCTTGTGCCGTAGCCCGTGCCTGAATCAGCTTGAGTGTATCAGCCATTACATCCAGGGCTCTGCCTTTGCGTCTCAAGACTGAAGTCACTGCCGCGTTGATGGCAACCTGATTGTGCGGGGCAAACTGAGCGTGCAGGACAAGCAGATGATTGGCACCCCATCTGGTCCGATTCAGATATAATACCTTCTGCCGCTCGGAACCAAGACTGATGTTTTTGAGAAAATCTTGTTCGACCACTTCATTACTTTTCATTTCAAAGGCCAGCGCCTGCTCAATCTTGCCACCCATCTGGTAAATATGTGACAGGTTACTGAAATACATTCCTGGTTCGGCAAATCGAACATTTGTATGTTTCTCCTGGATCGAAATAACTCGTAGCATGGCCGCTTCAGCTTCCCTGTATTTCCGCTGGGTCTGGTTGAGTTGTGCCAGTAAAGAGAGCGGAACCATCAATCGCGGGTGGGTGGGCCCAAATGCTTTTTCCATCAATGGCAGCACTTTCGTCAACGTGGCCTCAGCCTGGGATAGCTGACTGGTTTTGAGTTGGAACCCGGCCAGCCCGACCAGTCCGAACAAAGAATAGGGATGTGTTGGTCCCAGGACGCTCTCGGCGTTGGCGCTTGCCTTTCGGTAATACAAACCGGCTGCCTCATATTCGCCAGAGCGAAGAAGCATTTCCCCCACATTGATATGGAACAAAATGGTTTGGGGGTGTTTCTCACCAAAAGCTTTCTCCAGGATCGAAACGGCTTCTGTCTGGTAGCGAATGGCCTGTTTGAGATCTGACCGCAACGAATACATATCAGCCAAATTATTGAGAATAAACGCAATACTTGGATGGCCCGGCGCCAGATATTTCTTGCGGATGGCAATGCTCCGGGCATAGAACGGCTCGGCTTTCAGGAAATCGCCTTGCTGATGGAACAACAGCCCCAGGTTGTTCAATACTGGCGCACAGTTCAAACTGTCAGCCCCGTTTGCTTTTTCAAAGCCTGCCAGCGCTTTGAGGTACATGGCCTCTGCTTGTTGAACATTGCCTTTATGATCATTGACCAGGGCGACATTGTTATAGGTGGTCGCCCGAGTGGCTTCGGGAATCTGCGGATGGTGGTCAAGGATGTCCAATGCCCGTAATAAATAGGTTTCAGCCTTCGCATAATTCCCGGCTCCATCGGCCAGCAATCCCAAAAGATTTAAAGTCAGGACCAGATCTTCATGGGTTGGGCCAAGCGTCTTTTCAAAAATGGCTAAGGCTTTGAGCACAGCGGCTTCAGCTTCTTTGGGTTTGCCCATGATGCGGTGAAGGTTTCCAAGCTCCTGGTAGGCCAGAGCAATTAACTGATGATCAGGGGGTAAGGCAGCCTCGCCACGTTTGATGGCAGTTTCAGCCGTTTTCAGCGCATCCGGGATCCGATTGGAGGCAGAGAGCACCTGGATTTGACTTAATGACTGGTTGAGTTCGGCTTCAACCCGATCCGTGGCCGTTGCCGCCCGGAGCGTTTTCACCGTCAACTCAATCTGACCGGGAACAACATTTGGATCAGGTGATTCGACTTCGATCTGGTACGTGTCTGCCGTATCGCTCACAAACCAGAGTTCTTCTAATCCCTTGGTGCCATTTGGACTGTCAACTTCGATCAGTACTTTGCCATCAGGAGTTTTCAAGCGAACCACGACGTCAATTCCCTGCTGGTCAACCGTCAAATTCAGATACTGATTGGCTTGCAGTCGAAGGTAAAAAACTTTCTTTTCACCACCTGTGAACTCGGCTTTGACCACGCTTCCCTGGGTCAAATCAGTGGATGCGGCAACATTAGAAGTTTGGGAATCTCCCTGTGCAACGGGAAAATCCATCGAGGTGGCTATCAACCATGCCGTCAGTACAACACCACCTGTCAACGCGAGGGGACGAAACAGATGCTTCTTCATAAGATTTTGTGAACTGATGAACCAAAGAAATCGCGGGCAGGAAATCGTGACCTGTGCAGTATGCCGGAATGGAGAATGAAGATTCAATTGCTGAAATTAGCCTGTTGCTCCTGGTAAGCCATTGATTTCTTTGGAACATCTCCCAGGTAATCGGAGTCTAAATTCTCATCACGGAAGGGTGAGATTCCCATCTCTTTTCATAACAACCAGTTACATTATTCATAGTTCATTCCATGATGTATGAAACTCACTATTCTCTCTGAATCCCATCCAAAACGTTGCGAAGTCTGCCATCAAAGCGACTGTTTTGACCCGGCGGCTAATATTTGTGACCGATGCACCCCGGTTGAAATGCCGTTGAAGAATATTGTCACTTCAGTTTCAGTTCCTGTACCCCAGTTTTGCCTGCTTTCTGACATGACCCCGGATGAGATCGAAGACCTGCCCACAGTTGCACAAGTATCCGCTGTATTGTCATTTCTGCATCTGCTTCTTTTTTATTTGAACTATTGCCTGATGGTATTGCCAATAACTTACAAACAATACCTGTTCCGGTCCTGGCTCTTTGGAGGCTTTGAATTTGCCCTGTTTTTGAGTTTTTTTGGCGCCTGGATTCTGGGCCTGATTTGTTTTCGGACAGCCTGGGACCTATACCCAAATTACAAAGAGTATCGAATTTTTTTCTTTGCTGGGTTGGTCTGCTTTTGGCCAACCATTCACCTGGTAATCATCTTTGTCGAGGGCGGCGTTGGGCTTTTGGGTTCAGATGACTTTGAATGCTTTTGTTGAATCTTATGCCCCTCAACTACACAAATTTCGGCCACATAAGAGGCATTGCACCTGATACCACCCAAATGAACTGATATTCGTTGAATTGAAAGAGAAAGGTGCTCAGATTGCAATCAGGAAGCCAGGGAGGTGGTCAGGGCATAAGTGCCAGGATAAGGAAACAGAGCCCGATCTGGACATGGGGACACAGGGACACGGGGACACGGAGAGAAAAACATTCTCCCGCTCCCAACGTCGGGAGGATGATCTCCTTGTCTCCTTGTTTCCCCAGCTCCTTGTCTCAAACAGGCTCACATTTCCTTATCCTGGCGCATATGGGGGAACGGCTCAACCAATGTTTTCCCGGCGGAGTATCTGAAAGTCACCCTTCGGATTGAAGGCACATCGCTTTCTCATAAACCTCCTGCGTGCCTATTCTGTAAAGCTAAATGTGTAGATTTTACCCAATGTGGAGGACGATGCTGCCGAGGAAAAGGCGCCTGGTGGGAGAAACCCGTATTCTCCAGGGGCAAGAGCCGTGAGGTTCACCGTAAAGGTGCGGGTGGCGACCTTCTTTCCTTCAAATGGAACTAAATCGCGGGTGGCACCGCCTTTGATGTGAAATACACCTCCAGTCACGGTCCGGAATTCCCGGTATTCTTTATTTTCCCGGAGCTTGAGCAGTTGATATTCGGTGATGGCCACACCTTCTGGAGCATAAATCAGGAATTCAAGTGGAGTTCCGACCCGATTTCGGCTTTTATTACCGGAAAGATTGCCGTTGATATCTCCTTTGACAATCCCAGCCGTCGCCAAATTTTTGAGTACACCTCCAGTTTTCCAGTTGACAATTTCGGGTTGGATTTCAACCCACTCATTCTCCTTTTTAATATACAAACCAACTTCCATTGGATACTTATTCGAAGCACCACTCCCTTCAGACCCACCAGGTTTGCTCGGAGCCGGGGCAACTCCTTTATTGACCATGGCGTTGAGTATTTTTTCTGAAACACCTTGTTCTTTCAGACTGAGAATGTCATCCGGAGTCACCCGGTAATTTCCTGCTTGAGTGTTTATCATGTTGATGATGAGTTCTTCACCAAACTCACCTTTGACCAGTTTCACAATGGCCTCATTGGTCAACGCTTCCTGAGCAAAAACCAGGGTTGAAAACACCATGAGCCAGATAGTTACAATACAAAAAAGTACCTTTTTCATAAGCTGAATCCTCGGTTGGTTGAAGCAATTTGACCTCACCAGATCATTCGGATCTGGAGACAGTTCTCTGGAATCTTCGGGGCAATCAAACCAGATTTGTTTCAGTGGTCAGAATCATACTTTCAGAATGCCAGGCTGACCGTATCAGACTTCTGAGAAACCTTGTCGAAGGGTAAGGTTCATGAGAGTTGTTGCAACGAGAGATAACATAATTCATTGATTCCAAATGGTTGCTGTTACAAAGACAAGCTGATAAGGTGGGGAGAGAAAACTCAAAATCTCATCTCAAAATGACCATTCTGAATTAAGGTTTGAGCTCTACATTTAAGAAATGGCAGTTCACCGTACTCTGATCACCTTCAATTTCGCCTTCAATAAGATGAAATCGCCTCATCGAGTCTTCTATTCTTTCGAAAGTGAGTGTGAAGTTAAGTGTTTCTTGCGGTCTGATGGTACTCCATTGTGGTCGTATCCCAACTCCATCAATATTGAGCAACTGAAATTTCTGCGAGTTATCGACTTTGATTAGATAGAATGCTTCTTTGTGCCCTGGTGGATAAACTCCAAAAAATTGCGGCTGCCTGTTCGTGTTTTCACATTTCAGGGTGATGATGGTTTCATTATCTTTGACTGCAACTTTAGTTATATTTATGTCCTTACAGGTATCACAAGTTTTATTGATCTTGTATTCCCTGTTTACTTTTGCCTCATTTACCTTATCGGTACTATTATTGTTTAGCTTGCCAGAACAGCCTGCCAAAACAATAGCTAGAATCCAGAGAAGAAGCTGACTTCCAAGCTTATCATCTTTCATAGTTCCTCTTGATGTTACGCAGGTGAGTTGCTCACCTGCTAGGTTTTGTAGGTGCAGAAAGTCGTCTTCCCCCACAAAGAAAAGTTCGGTCGGGGTCATCGCAATGAGTTCTCCGGTGAAGAAAATTGAGGAATATCTGGATTGGGTCGGGTTTCAACATAATAGGTTTGCAGATCCTGTTGTCCGGTGATGTACCAGGACCCGTTGATTTTTGGTAGTGTTCTGATTGTGTTGAAAACGTCTTTTCCAATTTGTCAGTGTTGACTGCAAGCGGTTGATTGTATTGCTATTCAGAAGAGTTACCCAACTGCGGCTTTTTAAATTTCAACGGTTTTAGAACACTACTCAAACTTGCAAATCAAGCTAAAAGCCAAAAGCTGCGGATTGTGCTTCACTTGTCTGTTGACAGGCAAGATTTATCCCAGGTTCTGGGAGGCCACTTCGCGGGCTTTTCAATTTCGTCAGGGCAAAGAATTTTTTATTTTCTTTCTTGAGAGAAGAAGAAATCTGGATTTCCTGTTGAAGGTTTTTGCAAGGATGGTAACCCTTCGATTTGAAGAAGTTCTTTTTGTGCCGGTTTTATCCCTTTTTTTACTTTCAGATCAGGAAATTCAACAATTCCCACTGGTTTGATTACCGTATCAACAAATTCATTTTCTAAAGAAGATACAGTTTTTATTTCAAACTGGTTGCTCAGCAATGGCTTTTGTGTATATCCATTCGATAATGTCAGGGTATATGGGCCGGTTTGTCCACTTGTATAGGAAGTTGCCTGAATACGGTAAGTTCCACTGTACGGAAGGGTATAGGAAATCCTTGAGTTTGTCCCTCCCCCTGAATCGTCATCTTGAGCAAGAAGATAAAAGTTCGGATCGATCAAGAAAAGATACGCGTCAAAAACCGAGGAAGATAACGTGATTGTCACCTGTGTTCCAGCCGAAGCGTAAAATCGGTATTCATCGACATACCTGCCTGGTTCATCTATGTAGTAGCAACTTGTATCCAAACCCCGATTGACTGTTTGCCCAATAGCAATGGTGAAACCATTGTCCCCACAACCATCTTCTCCAGTACTTCCGGCGCTTTGCGATACCGTAAAAGTCCGTGCAGCAATCGTCAGTATTCCGGTTCGAGCGCTTCCGCTGTTGCTGCTGACCTGATACGTAACGGATCCGTTCCCTAAACCACTGAACCCGGAAGTGACCGTGATCCAATTGACATTGGCGGATGCCGTCCAACTGCAGTTTGTACCAGCAGAAACAGTTACCGAGCCAGTTTCATTTCCTGAACCGTGTGACCGACTGGCAGGCGAAATCGAATATGAACACTCACCTCCACCTCCACTTGTCAACGTCAATGTATACTGTCCGGTCGCATATTCGTTGAGTGATGTTGCATCAATGTTGAATGTCCCGCTGTACGGCAACGTGTAGGTAATTTGTGAATTCGTCGTCCCATTGGCATCATCATTGGATTGCAACGTGTTCCGACTTCCATCCAGCAGATACAGATAAGTATCAAAGGCTGATGAAGACATCGTGATTGTCACCGTTTGACCGCCTGAACCGGAAAATCGATATGTATCAATATTTTGATGCGTATTGGTGTAAACACAGTCGGAATTCAAGGTTGTGGTTACGGTCTGTTCGATGGAAATTGTCACAGGAACTTCACATCCGTTTTCGCCGGATGCCCCTGCCAATTGCGATAATGTAAATGTCCTCCCCGCAATGATCAGTGTTCCGGTACGACTACTGCTTGAATTATTGCTGACCGAATACGCCACGCTTCCATTTCCTGAACCGCTGAATCCGGACGTGATGGTGATCCAACTCACATTGCTTGATGCCGACCAACTGCATCCAGCACCGGTTGTTACTGAAAGGGTGCCAGTGCCGCCGCCTGCTCCAATGCTGGAACTTGTCGGTGAGATTGAGTAATTGCACCCTCCACCCCCACCTGAATTCGTCAAACTTAAAGTGTAATTTCCAAGTTGATTGGCACTATAAGAAGTTGCATAAATCACAAATGTGCCGGTTGACGACAACGTGTAGATGATGCGCGCTCCACCCTCGCCTGCACTATCGTCGTCTTGTGCCAAAACCATTCCATTTACAGCGGGCAGCAAATATAAGTAAGCATCAAACGCACTCGAAGTAAGTGTGATAGTTATCTGTTGACCGACAGAACCACTAAAACTGTAGATATCAAGATACTGTGTAGTTCCGGAAAACACACAGTCAGTAGGGCTGAGTACCCCGTTCACAGTTTGCGACATATTCAGCGGGATTGGAGGGCATCCGCCGCCTTGAGATGAAACTCCCGTTCCAGACACTGGAATTTGCAGAGGTTGTGGTTGATTGGTTGCATTGTGGGTAATGGCCAATGTTTGATTGAACGTGCCTGCAATGGTTGGCAGAAATCGAATGGAAATAGGGAAGCTGCCACCTGGACCAATGGCAAACGTGGTATTGCAACAAACCTGGAATGGCGCTGAAAGGTTGCTGACAGTCCCGTTGAGATTTCCGGATGAAGTCGATGGATTGCTGATCGTAAGCGTGATTGTCTGTGCATCCCCAATGGAAACATTTGAGAAAACAACAGGGTTCGGGCTGACGGAGATTCCAACTGTCAAAGCTTGTCCGGTGCCGCTTATGGGAACATTTGTTGAACCGCCTGGCGCATTATGTGTCACAACTAAATTCCCACTAAAGTTTGCTGAAGAGGTTGGAGTAAAAGTTATGTTCACTGGCAGCGATTGCCCCGGCCCCAAGGTGTGTATACCGCTGTTGAGTCCGACTGCAAAGGGAGGTGAAAGCGTGCCGACAGTTACTGTCAACGTTCCAGTTGATGAAAGTGGATTTGTAATAAGAATTGATTCAGTTGGTGTGTTCCCTACTGGCACAGTGCCAAAATTGACCGATGTTCGATTGAATTCAATCCCGACTCCGCCGTTGCTGTTTCCATTTTGCTGCACAGTAAAAATCTGTCCAGCAATGGTTAATGTTCCAGTTCGGGCACTACTTGAATTACCACTGACCGAATACGTCACACTTCCATTTCCTGAGCCACTGAACCCAGATGTTACGGTCATCCAACCGACATTGCTTGATGCCGTCCAGTTGCACCCAGTTCCGGCGGTCACCGAAATACTTCCGGTTCCACCGCCTGATCCAATACTGGAATTCGTCGGGGATAGAGAGTAATTGCATCCTCCACCGCTTCCTGAAGTGGAAATGCTCAACGTATATGAACCAGTGGTGGCTGAATTATACGATGTTGCCTGGATCGTATATGTTCCGGTCAACGTCAGCCCCACTGTTATCCGCGAATTCAAGGTTTCATTGCTATCGTCATTGTAGGCAACTTCTGTCGCATTTGGTCCATTGAGAATGAGAAACGTGTCCCAACCTGCATTGAGCGAAATCGTCACTTGCTGTCCACTCACTCCATTGAATGAATATTGATCATAATAACTTCCAGGCGCACGACCGCTGCTGAATGAACAATCACTTGAACTTAACGAACCTGGGATCGTCGTCGGCACGGTCAACGGAGTCACCAAACAACCACCGTTACCAGTTCCTGTATTGATTTGAAAATAAAACTCTGAAGTTAAATTTCCCCAACCAGCAGTATTCCTTGACCTCATATCCCATCGATAACGCCTCCCGTCAACCAAAGCAAAACTACTCGGTAAAGAAAATATTGATCCACTGATTGGCCCCCAGTTAACTTCCGAATCAAATACTAAAGGTCCGAGTGACCCATCTGAGTTTAGCTGGCGAATGTAAAGACCATAGTTTTGTGCACTCGGTACAGGTTGCCATTGAAATGTTGGGGTTGTAGTAGAAATAACCGGTCCAGGGGAGGAAGAAGTACCAGGAGAACTTAAAACCGGTGCAGAGGGGAGAGTAGCAGGTTGGATCGCTTCTAAGTCAAGCTTGATCTTATCAAATAAAATATTGTCTCCCTTACCAGCAACTATTTCACTATGGTTATACTCTGAGAAAAACCGCCAAACAACTCTCGGTTCACCATTTTGAGTATGAAATAATGCACTGCTAATAGGGACAATACCATCACTTTGTAAATTGAATACTCCACTCAAAATACTATTTCCCAAACAGTACTTATTGGTACAACAAGAAACACATGAAGGAGTTGGAAAACTGCCTGCATAAGCTATGATTTTATTGTCAAATGTGGAGTCGCTATTCAATTCGGTTGCAAGCCAGTCATTACGCTCATTTGGATAAATAGAATAATTCAGTAATCCATCATAGTTATCCCAATAAAGATTCGATCTGTTTAACTGATAATACTTTGGCCCAATTGGACTGTAGTAAGAGTTGTCAAATAAATTCAAAATATTTCCCCAAGAAAACCCAGCTTTTTGATCTCGTGCCTCCCCATTTGACATTGGTGACCCATGATGAGGTGTTCCTAACGTAATAAGTTTGAGTACCCGTTCCCCACCTCGTTTACCACCAAAAATCCCTTGCTGCTGCCAATGTTGCTGTATAAACGATCTAGCGACTAGCCCTCCCATGCTATGACCAATAATTACAATTGATTTATTACTAAAATTTGGATCCCGGGAATTCTGAATATCCAATACATCTCTCAATTTTCCCCCAAGATCAAAAATACTTACATCATTGCTGTAGTACTCAAACTTGTACAGTTTATATTTGCTTTTCAACGATGGACTAAGAAGGTTGAAATACGACCTAAAATTATCCCAACAAGTATAATCAGGCGGAGATGGAACACTTTCAGGATTTATTCCATGGATCAAAATTAAGGGGATTTTTTCATTTAATGGATCATTTGGATCCACTTCACTCAAGCAATCTAAGTATCCGGAAGCTGTAAAAACACATGGTAATTGTTGTGTTTTGGTAGCTGATTGTAGGTTTGGCGAAGTTCCCCAAATCATTCCTCCAAACATCCCAATTACAAGCAACATTCTCAATAATGCATTCCTGTTTGTTTTCAGCAGTGGCATATAATCTCCTCTTTCCAACTCTCGAATCTATTTTGAACACGCATCTCACCCATTTTCGATTTGTAGGTGATTTCGGGGCGAGAGCATCATAGGACGCTTTCTTCCAGTTCAGCGTATCAGAGTTCCAGGAATGAACGTGCATTTCACAAAAATTGGAGTACCTTGGGAGACATCCTGCCCTTCGGAGAACATCCCATGTTACGGTCACTGCAAATTGAATTCTTTCGTCGCGGGTTGGATCTGGCTTACTGGATCTTGCCGCATCCAGAACTTGCCTGGGAAGTGGCGTCCCAGGCGTGGGAAACCTACGACACCCTCAATCAAACTCAGATCTATCGTTCTGACAAAGCCAATTTTCTACAATCCCTGCTCAACCGCAGACCCCGGCATTACAAAATGAACCTCCAACCGGGGCAACTCTACCAGTTGAGCATTTTGGTCAAAGCCGAATCGGTTGAACAGGAACGGGAAAAAACAGATCGTGACCTGACCCCTGCCGATGTTACGGTTCATTACCTCAAGACAGTGATTCTCCTGACCTTACTCCATAACCCTTTTCACGTAGCCATTGGAATTGGGGAATTTGTCTTCGATTTCGGCAGTTCAATCAATCTGCTGAAGTTATATGACCTGGTTCATCCTTCCGATTGCAAAACCAAACAGGAAGATCATTGCCGATTGAAAAAACAAAAGCTGTTCAAGGCGCTTCACCAGCGATTTGAGTCACTGGTGACGGTTTGTTCAGGTGAACGAGGAAAGCTCTTTTTCACGCGGGTCAAATCAACACCGCCGTTCGTCGAACTGGTTCGGCAATCACTTCGGTACTTTGCTCCGTGGGATGCCCGGTGTCAGTATTGCCATGGATCGCTGAAACTCGAGTTCCTTGATGACCCTGGGTATTGTCATATTTTGATCAATCCGGATTGCTTTATGAAACTTACTCATTTGAACCACTTTGGCTCGCCGTGGGATCGGCTTTCGATTCCGGATTTCAAACTTGCCAGCAACCACGACCAGTCACCACCTTCTTCCCCTCCACACAGGGAACCGCCCCCGAGTTGGGATGAAGCCAGGTTGAACCAGATTCTGAATGACCTTGAACACAAAAAAGATCGGCGAAAACAACTCCACCCCGTTGCAGCGTCGGTGGTGGTGGATGGGGTTGTGGTGAGAACCCTCAATTTAAATGAATTTTCAACCGTTCGGTTTGCCGTCCCTGAATTTTCACGGTTGCTTGAAATCCGAGATACTGAAACCAACCTGCTCCTGGTGTCTCAGTTCTTTGCCCGGTGGAGCCTTTCACCCAAACCGTCTGTGATTCTCCTTGGGACTGGAACCCGACTTGAACTCATGACGACCCTGGTTGAGGATGCAGAAACTGAAGAAGGTCGGTTTGAAATTGAGGTTCGACATCTTCCAGGCTGGAAATGGGAATGGAGTCACTGGTTGGATCAATTTCGATATCCTGGCTGGAATCCACTTGTACTGACAACCAGTTTGGGAGCCCTATGTGTGCTTCTGACGCTCGGCTGGATCTGGCTGGCTCAAGTCAAGCGTCCAGAGCCGGTTGCCCACCACATTCCGTCACAGCCTACAAGCCCGCTCCCTCCGGAACCACCTGTGACGCCACCGCCATCAAAGAATACGACTTCTGAAAAAGACCCCTCCAGGAATTCACCCAAACCTGTCACCTCACCCAGAAACACGCGGGAAAAACACCCTTCCCCTGAGGATTTCACCACCCGGTCATCAGGTCTGGAAGATCAGGACATAGACCTGAGTACATTTCAATCGGTCTACCTTAGTGTCGCAGGAACCTCTTTTGATCAAACAATTCAATCCAGGCTGATGAAATATTTGAATCAAAGCCCGTATGTGCTTCTGGTTCCAGAAAGTAACAAGGCTGATACCAGATATGAAGTTACAATCCGTTCATCCAAAAACAACCTGGTTATCAGCGCCCGATTGGTCAACGTTCAGGGGAAGATACTGTGGCGAGGGGAACAATCCTTGACTCAACCTGTTTCTGAAGAAATGGTTCTTGCCGCTTCTCAAAACCTGGCGGGAACTTTTGTGACTCAGGTTGAAAGGATGAAAAATCTGAGATAAGTACTTCACCAAAGATTCCAAGACATTTTAACCACGAAAAATACGAAAAACACGAAAAGAATCAAACACTTACCAAATTTAATATCTCAGGAAACTTATGACAGAGTACTTACCAGTTTGGAGTCAATCGCATTATTGATACTCCCCCTGTAACACAAACGCCGCCCAAAAATATGGAGCTTTCCAGCGTTGTTGCTTCATCATGGAAAGCTGGGCGGCACGCAAGGCGGCACCCGGTTTGAGATGATGATTCCCAAACATTTCACGATAAAAGTGTTTCATCAGTTCAGCAGTAGCTTTGTCGTTTACTTCCCATAAACTGGCTACCACTCTCGGGGTGCCTGCATACATAAACCCACGAGTTAACCCGATTAACCCTTCACCCTTGACCGATTTTCCCAAAGCCGTTTGGCAGGCACTGAGGACCACCAGGTCAGAAGGAAGCTTCATCTTGTAAATGTCGTGAAGTCGCAAAAACCCATCTTGCGGTTGTCCATTCCGGTCCACAAGCGACAGGACGATACCGGACAACTCCGGGTGAACCGTATTGACCAGGCTGTGGGTTGAGAAATGCACAATCCGGTACTGTTTCAGCTCGGAACTGAGCGCTGTGGCCCGACTGGCTTCAAAATCCAGCACCTGTTTTCCATCAAAGCCGGCAATAGCCGCCATAATCGAGGCCGATTCCTGCCGGGAGGCAACCACTCGGGGGATTTTCAGCGGATCATCTCCTAATCTTACATCTCGAATTGACTGTTCAAGGACAGAACCTGGCTGGCTGGTTGTCCTTTCAGGCTGAGTTCGGTCACTCTGACGATTTTTGTGGGTATGAGTTGGCTGAACACGAGAATCAGTAACTTCGAAAACCGGGTCCGCCAGCACACACACTGCTTTGGGAGCAGATTTCCGACCAGACACCTCCTGCCGAATAGCATACAGGGTTGAAAGGGATGGAAGCATAACGATCTCATGCTCAATGAGAATCGGCAGATAGACCGGATTACTCTTTGCCGGTTGCTTGTTCTCCCTGGATTTGGTTTGGTGGTTGGGCGTGGTTGTAGTTTGGTTGGAAAGGAAAAGAGGGGAATTCCCTGAGTTTTCCTTGCTTGAGATGGGTTGTGGTACCGGCAAAGCGGCAAAGGGCACGTATTGCAAAGCACCTTCCGTCACGATCAGTAATCGCTTGTCTTTCACCTGAGAATAAACCGGTCCCAACAAAATCCGACTCAGTTGGGAAGCAACTTGAATAAACTGGGTATCGGCCTTTGATATTGAGGGAGCTGATTTTTTTTGATTCGGTTGATTTCTCAATGTTAAAAGCTCGCAAACCTGCTGGGATAAGGCTTCGATGGTTGCCTGGTCTGGTAGTTCATAGCCAGTAACTGTGGTTGGGGTCACGAGCCAGAGATAACTCCGCTTTTGGCCAAGAGCATATTCCAAAAGCACGGTTTCCCTATCCAGCACCGATTGCATCTCTGAAAGACCTGGAATCCGGTTTTGGGTCAAGGCTGCATATCGTGGATGGCTGGCTCTGATTTGGGCCTGCACTTGCCTCAGATTCTCGATGAAGGCTTGAATCTCTTTTTTCAGTTCAGCCAGTTGTTCTGGTTTATGGTGCTTGCTGACCAGTTGCGCCTGGAAGGCAAACTTACTGGTCAACTGGGTTTCAAGCTCCTGTTCTTTGGCAATCAGTTGCGGATCGCCTCCGCTGCGCAGATCCACCTGGGATTCTTTCAGTAAATCAAAGAGACTTCGGGCTCTGGCCTGTTCAGCCCGTTGGAAGGCTTGGGCCGCATACCCTCTTTCAGGGTGAAGCGCCTGGAGGTGCATCAGTACATCTATTGACAGTTCATAATAGTCTCTTGTATTTGCCAGATGCATGGCGCGTAACGTGGGTTCGGCAATGCTGGATCGAACCGACTCGCTGAGTTCAAGTGTCTCTTCAAGGAACTGTTGAGCTTGACTCAGGTTTCCACGTTCAAGCTCCAGACGAGACAACCAGTATACAGTTTCGGCAATACCGCGAGATTCCCCAATCTGTCGGCGAAGGTGGAGCGCCTGGGTCAAGGTTTGATGTGCAGCCTCCGGTTGCTGAAGCAAGACACAGGTTTGACCAAGATGGTGCAAGGCGGTGGCCTCACTAAACAGGTTGTTGATGGCGTGAAACTGTTCGACCGCCCGCTGGAAGGCACCTTGAGCCTGGGTGAAATGCCCCAATCCCAGATAAGCAAGACCCTGATACAGTTTTACTCGTGGTTCGCCTCTTGGATCAGCCGACTTTTCCCAAATCGGGAGTGACCGTTCCAACAAGGCCAACGCCTTTTCAAAATAAGCAGGGTTTCCAGTGAGCTTCCCCAGGCCAAGATAGGCTTTGGCCATATTAGTCAACGGGAAACGTTCTCCTTCGCGTTCGATCCCTTCACGATACTTGTCCAATGACCGTTCGCCATACCGTAATGATTGTTGATAATCCCCAAGCGCGAAATACACCTGCCCGATTTGATTCAAGGCCCAGCCTTCACCAGCTACTTCGTCGGTTTCCCCCCACAGAGAGTGGGCATGAAACAGACAATCGAGGGCTTTTTGATAGATTCCCTGATAGAGGTAAACCTCTCCCATGGAAGTCAGGACCTCAGCTTCTCTCCAACTCAGGTAGGAATCGCCTCGATTTAATGCCTGGGCTTGTGAAAATTTTTCCAACGCTTCGGTATACTTTCCCAGTGTGGAACAGGTATCACCCCAAAGATACAGAATGCGCTGGTGGAGATTTTCATTATTCCCAGCCGCTAACCAGGCTTTCTCAAAGTAGTCAAGGGTTTTTCCATATTCCCCATTGAAACCGTACATTCCAGCAATTCTCAATAAGGTTTCCGTCTCCCCATACCGATCATCTATCAAACACAACGTTGCCAGGGCTTCCTGTTTTTGGGCAATAGCTTCATGCCATTTCCCTTCGACCGAGAACAACCGTTCGGCGTCCTGAGACAAAAACTCAGCCATGGAGAAATTTTTAAACCAGGATATTTCCTCTGGGGTTGCACCCCGCATTTCCGGCAGTTTTAGTTCATAGCTATCCGAATTCGACGATTTCCGACGGTTCCCAGACAGAAGCACTTGATGGATCCCTGGTGTCTCGGTGACAAAAACGGCGGTTTCTTCACCATTTATGGTTCGGTTCATGATCAGGATGCGTTTGCCTTCCGGGGTAAAGAGCGTGATTTGGGCATCGACTCCCTTCTGGTCAACGACCACCTTGACAAACTGCCCGGCCAGACAATCCATTCCGTACACCTGTGGTTTGCCTCCTGTGAGAATACCGGTTACAGGCATTCCAGGGGTAAGCATATGGATTGGCAATTCATCGTGTTGTTGAAAGGAAACTGGTTGGCTGGAACCTATTATCGTGAGAGGGAAAACCAGGAGTATTCCAAACAGTACCAGGGGCAAAATCGCCGGCGTTAACACCTTCCGAAGCAAGTATGTGATGCTCATAACACTGCCTCCAAAAGAGCTGGGTCAGTCTGTATAAAAAACATACTGCTGATCCGGATAATTTGCAATAATGAAAAATAATACTATTCAGGGTTCAGGAATGTTGGTGTAATGTAGGGATTTGACCATTTCTCTTGTCCACCATCCGTCAACTACGGAAAAATGCTGACAAAGCTGCAGCAAGTTGCAGCACTCCAAAGAAATATTTATCTGAGTAGGAAGAATGTTGATTTGCTGGTGCTGGATAATGCCCTGCAGCGGTTGGAGACGTTTGATCCACGGCAGGTTCAGCTTGTAGAACTCCAGTACTTTGCGGGGCTAAAAACTGATGAAACCGCTGAGGTTCTTGGAATTTCCCTGGCTACTGTAGGGAGAGAATGGAGTATGGCCAAAGCCTGATTATATCGTGAATTATCTTCCGGGAACTAAAAAACTCTCAGGTTTTTTCTCACTAACAAATTCACCATTAAGAAAATGTGCGGAACCAGTTTTCTCTATCTGGGGTCTATCAACTATCACCATTTTTTGAGTTGAACACCAGGCAAACGTTTTTTCTCCCCAATGAGTCCCTGATGCACCTGATTATTCTCTCTGAATCCCACCCCAAACGTTGTGAAGTCTGCCATCAAAGCGACCGTTTTGACCCGGAGACAAATTCCTGCCAGCGATGCGTCGGCTCCAGCTTTTCGCTTACCCTATCTGAAACAAAACCTGTTCTATGGGTTCCACAGTTCCACCTGCTTGCGAACATTCGCCATGAAGACCTCACTGGCTTTTCAGGTATCCAAAAATGGACGGTGTTGTCTTCACTACCCCATATTGTTCTGTTCTATTTTGTCCATTTTTATCTGCATTCGCATTACAGCCTGTTTGAGATGTGGATCACAGAGTTGTTCTTTATGGGACTGCTGGCCAGTTTTCCCATAAGCTGGTTTATTGGAATAACCTCGTTTCGACTTGCCAATGCGCTTTTCCCAGAGAACACAGTATACTGCCTGCTTTTCCTCGGCACTTGTTTGCATTTCTTCCCAACGGTTTGTCTGATCTACATTTACTTTGCTGGTGGGAGAGGACTTTTTGGATATCCTGGTTACTGTGCAACGAGTTGAATCTGGTTATTGGGACGTTCACCCATAGGATTTTGGTTTTGCACCGCGAAGCCCGGGCTCCTAAGCCACCCCCTCTTTTTTCCACGCATCGCCCGCGCCCCTGCGGGGCGCGGGCGATGCGTGGAGGATTGGGGGAACAACCGTTTCCCGGTGGTAGCTCGCAAAGCCTCGCAACCGACCGGCTATCCGAACTGCAGCCCTTCGGGATGCTCAATCCAAATCTGCGGGGCGCGGGCGATGCGTGGAGGATTGGGGGAGCAACCGTTTCCCGGTGGTAGCTCCCAAAACCTCGCAACACACCGGCTATCCGAACTGCAGCCCTTCGGGATGCTCAATCCAAATCTCAATCTGTCCGGCCCCGCCGGAAGAAAATCAAAAAGCCCACATGTAAAAGAACCCCGAAACCCGTCATTTGGCGGCAATTGCAAAATCTGGCACCGATTGCGGTTGCGCCGCCGTTGGGGTTTGTTTCCCGTTGGTCAGTTCCTGCACCCGCCCGATGATGTAGCTCGTCAACGAACTCACCGTAATCGTTCCGTTTCGGTTCACATTGGCTTTGCCGTTTAAGCCTTCGACCAGCGCTTTGACAAAGACACTTGACGTACCTGATTCTTCAGTCGTTTGCATTGCCGAAGTAATCATCACGCCCCCGCTGTCGGCACCCGCCATTTCGGTGGCGACTCCGGCCAGATCAGCCATTCCACGTTTGATTTTCGTCCCAAGCGCCGCATCGTTATGGCTGGTATCAACCAGAAACAGGACTTTGCACGGCAGCACTTCGATCACATTTTTCACATCAGAAAACTGCACTCCGGTTGTCGCCAGCTTGTCAAGCCGGGCGTCAAACGGCAGAAAGAAATACCGTTGAAGCGGATCATTTAAACTATGACCAGCCAGAAAAACCACGGCGATGTCTCCGGTGACGGCGTTTTGTTTGAGCCATTGCAATCCCTGACGAATGGTCTCGCCGGTTGCGGCTTCGTTGGTCAAAACTCTGGTGTGGACTTCGCGATAATATCCGCCTTCCTGACGTGCCAGCGTTTCGGCAAAGGCGCCGGCATCTTTGGCGGCGTTGGCCAGTTTCCAGTTCTTGCTTGGATACTCGCTCACCCCGACAGAAAGCATCCACAAACGTGGCTTGACTACTTCGGTCGTCACAGGTGCGGCCAAACCGTTCCCTTTCCAGTTCACCTGGATGGAGACCGGCTGGCTCGGAGCAAACCGGTTTTCAGCAATCAACGACACTTCGCAATCGCGGGCTGGAACCGGAATCTGGATTTCCCGATTGATGGTTACCGATCCTGGTGGAAGGTCTGAAACCGGTTCAATCACCACCGGACGCCCATCCACCAGGGCTTTGACCTGGGTGACCGGCTCGCCGGACGGCATCCGGAGGCTATAGCGCAGCCCAACCGTGGCGGAAGTTGCTGGAATTGAATCATTTCCAGCCAGAAGTTCAACCACTGGCGGACGAAACTTCAACGGGTCAACCGAGCGCGCCATCTGCCCGCCGTCTGAAAAGACTTCTTTGACGGCGGCGACTTCGTCGAGCGTGCGAACAATTGCATTCACCACATCAGGCCGATAATAGACCGTTCGGAATTGTCCGATTGGATAAAATTCGCCTTCGACATCACATCCGGAACTGACCTGCCAGCCAAGCAGGGTGTCACTCCCCGGAGTCGCGTCATAAAATCCTGACGGCGTCCAGGCAATCCAGCGCGAACGGTCAGTGTGTGGATAAAATGCCAGCAATTCCTGTCCGTCGCTGGCTCGATACCAGCGGATGGTGCCATCACTGAGCGCCGTGAGCACCAGTTTCCCATTTCCGCTGACATTGACCGCCCACACAACACCCGGTGTTGGGGTTTGCCACTCCACTTTACCCTCTCGTGAATAACAGGTCAGCGCCCATTCGCTGCCAAGCAAAAACTGATTACCATTGGGAGTAATTGCCAGCGACCGTGACCGGTCATTGGGTTTGAGTTCGAGCGGAACACCATTTAATTTCGGCGTTGTCGTGTCTTTCCAATCGGTGACCGGCAGTCCAGCCGCTGTCGTTCGCGGTCCAGCCAGTTTGGAGATCGAGATTCCAGGTGTCAGTTCCCGGCTCGTCAGATCATAGACGGCTGGAAGTTGTCCTCGCTGCCCAAAACTGAATTGCACCACGGTTCCAGTCGCATTCGTCTGGAAACCTTCCCAGTTGCTGCGAAAATCAGCCGTTTCGCCAGTGACTCGCCGGACACATTCTCCCTGGCCTGAAATAACGCCCCAGGCCGGGTCAAAGGCGCCGAACGCCACGCTGTTTTGGCCAAGTGGCGCCAGATCCAGAATCGTATTCCCGCACGCCGCGACATCCACCCAGCTTCCGCGTCCGCGTTCGGACCAGCATCGAAGCCAGAACTTACCGCCTTTGTTCCACTTCCCTCCGGCAAACAACTGTAACCCGTCGTTGGACCACGCCACCCGGCCCAGATTTCCATTGGTGACGCCACTGGTATCTGGGTTATAGAGCAGTGCCAAATCGCTTGCCGCCAGCACATCCACCCTGGTCGAATCGGTATACCCAACCGCCAGCCGTTTGCAATCGGGTGAAAATTTGACGCTGAAAGGCCGTTTTCCTCCAGGCGCTTCCGCTTTGGTGACGAGCTTCAGTTTGTCGTCATAGAGCCGGATAAAGCCATCATCGCAACTGGTTGCCAGCCAGCCGCTTCGGTCAAATTCGACACAGTTGCCGCTTCCGCCATACTCCATATCCCGGAGTAACCGGGTGCCATCGCTCATTCGATAAACACGCAACCCGCTGCCGCTCCCCATCAAGACTGCCAGCCGGTCGCCATTGTGCGAAAATGCAAGGTGATGCACGACATCCGGCAACCCGGTCACCCGCGTGACGAGTTTTCCAGTTGTTCGCTCAAACAAATACACCGAATGGCGGGCCTCCCAGGAAAAACCGGTCCAGCCGCCGACGGCAATCAGTTCGCCATCTGGAGACATCGCAACGGCATAGACCCGACCTTCGTTTTCCGCGCCAATCGGTACCTGAAGCACTCGCAGGAGACGCCCCGTCGCCAGTTCCCAGACACGCGCGGTCTTGTCGTCCGAACCCGTCACCAGGTAGCGCTGTTGGGCATCCACGCCAATCCTTCGAATGGCCGCCGTGTGCATCCCGGTTTCAAGTCGAAGCACCGGTTCGGGTTGAACTGGCTGTGTTTGTGCCCAGCCGAAATCACCAGTTCCAGTCAACATGAGAACGGCAACGCACGCCAGTCGTGCGACCCGCAAAATATGCCAGGAACGAAGCGTCATAAGCTGCCTCCTGTGTGTCGTGATGCATTCGCCTCGGTCATCAAGCGCGAATGTCAAAAGCCTGGTCCAGGAGCCAACGGCAAGCGCTTTGGAATGAAGCATTCCAAAGATGGCTCAAAACAAATTGTGTGAACAAACTCAGTGAAAGTGGTTGCGATTGGCGGGAGGGAGGCAATCAGAGGTGATGTTCCCTCACACCGTTTTGATGGCAGGGAGTGGGTGAGCGAAAATCATACTCCAAAAAAATCGAGGAAATTGTAAAAATTTTCAATTGATTGAATTTACATATAAGCGAAATAGTCAAATAGCGAAGTAGAAAAAACTCCATTGCGGAAAGATCGCCTGGGCTTGACAGCTCCCGCCCGGAGGGCGCCGGAAAGTAGCCGGTGGTTTGCCGCTTTGGGCACACCACCGGATCTCGGTTCGATTCTTTTCGCGCCCGGATGGGCGCTGGAAGATTGGTTTGACAACGTGCCTCGGCCTGGATTCCGGTGGGTGCGCCTCAAAGCAGACTTCCACACCGGCTATTATCCGGCGCCTATCCAGGCGAAAACCAATCTTTCCACACCGGAGATTCACTATTTCGCTATTTTGCTCTTTCGCGACTTTGCTTCCTTCGGTTTGAAATCAAAATCGGAACGAAAAGCGTCAGCCAGCACAGGCTGGATGCCAGCACGACAAACCATCCAGCCGCATTGGTTTCACCTAGAAAATCCAAACCAGTCGGGTAACACACCACCAGCATCAGAAGAAAATTCAGGGCAAGAATCGCAATCACTCCGCGGGGTTCAATCTGAGTGGCTTTCAGGCCGACAACCGGTGCTATTTGTGGACATTCAAGATCAGGGAACAATTCTGAGCTTTGTGTGGCAGATGCAGGTAACTGATGCCATTGCGTGAGTTGTGCAATAAAATGAGCTAACGCTTGATTTACTTCAATATAGGAGCTGGCATTGAGTGTGGTTACTGAAAACGTCCCTCCCTGATCCAGCTCCGGATCGTGCCAGGTGATATAAACCGGATCGGAGGAATGCCAGGGAAATTGGGACGGATGGAATTTGATTTCCAAGATTTGATCACGTCTGAGAGCAAACCGTGTTCGTTCTCCCGCATAAATCAACCGGTCTTCGGTCAAAAAGACAAAGCCGATGTCCCACGAATAGTCCCCATCATAGATCTGCCGGTCCGCCGAAGGAGAAAGTCCAACAAATGTTCCCTTGTATGTGTGCCACTCATTGTTTTCCTGGTTGAATCGTTGAGCCAGCAACCGAGCCATGTGTGGATACCCGATCAAGGCCAGTCGGTTGAGCGCAACTCCGAAACAAAGCGGAATCACCACCAAACTGATCAGATACATTGGGAAAACCGACGTCCAGGCCAGATCCCGATAGGTCACAATGCCCCCTATCAACATCGGCAATCCCCAAATCATCCCCAGTTGAATCCATAAAACCCGGCGTGATTTTTGCCTGCGCAGGCTTGATGAAAAAATCAGGTTGGCCGGTTCATTCGTGTCGGCATGAAAGACTTCTGGCAATTCATACCGGTTTTCTGGCTCTCGATTGGATTCAGCCAGCAATTCCTGCAAGTGTTCGCGCGGGATGCCGCCTTTCCAGGCAATCGCTTCAGCACGTTTGCGGGTCGAAGGATGCGTCAGGAGCTTTTCTCCGAATTGATTCCAATCCAGCGGCATCAGATTATGACGGGTGATTTCCTTGAGCGCGGTAATCATGGCCTGAGGATCTTTGGTCAATTCGACCGCTTCAGCATCAGCCGTAAATTCAAATCGCCGTGAGAGATAAAAATACCCCATCAAACAAACAAGCAATACGGCTGGCCTGACAACCCCTTGCGCGCCGGCCAGCGGGCCCGAAAGTTTGATAAAACTCCCGATGAAGACCGAAGCCACCACCGCCAGCATCAGCCCGGCAACCAGATAGTTGGGATGTTTATGTTTCAAGTGTCCAAGTTCATGGGCGACAATGGCATCAACTTCGCGGCGGCTGAGTCGGGAAACCAGATCTTCGCTCAATAAAACGTTCCCGCCGGCAACAGCAAACGCGTTGATGAGCGGCTCTTTGGGCGAACTCAAGATGAAAATTTCTTTCACCTTCACTCCGGCCTGCGTCGCCAGTTCAAAAACCCGGTTGCGCAAATCTCCAGGGGTGAGAATGACCTGTTTGAGTCGCTTCAAACTATTGAGGACCAGTTGACCGATGAACCAAAACACCAGTGTCCCGCTGACGGCCATCAACGCCCAGAGGAATTTCCGTGCTATCAATGAACTTATGGTTATGCCAAGTCCGGCCCACGTTACAAAGGAGAAGACGCTTTTTACAATGGCCAAAGTAACGACTTCACGCCGACTCGCCTGGAGCTGTCGCATTCGGCTCACAACTGGAATAGTCAGGAGCTTGCAACCGAGTTCCACTAGCAAGGGCGGACCAACCAGAGTGATGATGACCATCAATGTGTCATTGCGGGGTCTTCCGGTCAGAAAGGAAATCAGATTTCGGTCAATAACGGAATCCATCACTGACAGCCAGATCAACCAGTACCCGGCCATTGTCCATTCGACGAGGCGTTGGAGTTCAGCTCCGGCACGCGGCAGATTCTCCGTCACACGTTTTGCTTTCCGAAGTGACCAGATCACAAACCCAATGGGCAGCAAGATCAGCAACACCAGTGGTATCAATACTTTCAGAATATCCCATTTCTGGTATCCATACCGGAGCTGAATCGGTGGAATGAATACGGATGGAGCTTCCAGATTGAACTCCTTCTGGTAGGCCGTGAGATACGGGCTGACTTGCCGTAAGTCGAGGCCCTTCGCCTCGGAAAAGCTGATTGGCTTGTGGCTCAGGTAGACATTCAGGGTTTTTAATTTGATCGCCCGGCAGGCAGTCACCAGCGGATTGAGGTCGAGTTGATACTGATTGGTCAACCCCGAACGCTGAAGGAGCGCATCGCCTCTGGCTGAAAGGTGAATTGAGTATTTTTGAACTCGTTCGTGGACCTTCCCGATTTTCCCGCCAAACACCTGTTGAAACGGTTCAACCAGCGACGGTGCCTTTTCCGGAGGAAAACTCACATAGAGCGAAACATAGGTTTGACGTCCGCCAAAAGATTGATAGACGGTCAACGTCGCGGATGGAATCCGCTCGTTTTCCGGGATGTCTTCTTCATATTCCTCATCGCCTTCATAGGCTGATTCAGGGTCACTGGTATAGGCTGAGTCTTCCCATTCCTGATCCTGAAGTTCTTCCAAATCAGGGAGTTCCGGCTGCTGACGTGTCGGAGCGCATCCAGTCAAGCTAAAGCTGCCCCCAAGGAGCAACACCAAAATCAATAAAGTCGGCACTATCGGCCAGTTGGACCGGTTGAAAGCGGATTTCAGCATAGATAATACCAATCAGGGTTCAGGGTTCAGGGTTCAGGGTATATGCGCCAGGATAAGGGAAAAATAAACTGTTTGTCATTTTTTTATGCCCCCTTGCCGGACTTGAACCTCGATCTGGCCGAGACCGTGGGCTTCGCACCACGGCTATTAAACGACGACCCTTCGGGCCTAAAATCCTTATCCTGGCGTTTATGGGATAGGGGATGGAATGAAGAAATTGATTGGTACCTGGTACTTAGTGCTTTGGAACCAATACCTTCGAAGAACCCAGAACTAACCACTAATCACTAACCACTAAAAGGGTTCTTCATTCTTCCCGGCGCATTGATTCAAATTCGGCCATGGCTTGAAAGGCACGGCGGCGCATTGAGTACTGCATTTTTTCTTCGGGAGACATTTCACCAAAAGTGCGGGTTTCTCCGTCGGGAATAAAAATCACATCCCAGCCAAATCCTTGATCACCTTTGGGATGGAGCGCAATTTGACCGTCAACCCGCCCGACAAATAGACTTAATTGCCCATCATACACAGCGACAATCGTTTTGGCCCAGGCTTTGCGCGTCGGAAATGGGTCAAGCATCCGGCACATGCCCTCAACCTCAGCCCGTTTTAAGAACCATTTGACGAGCGCGCCCGGAAGTCCATTGAACGCTTCGAAATACAGCCCGGTGTCTTCAATCAGGACAGGTTTGCGGCCAATGGCTTGATAGGCATGGAGCGCCTTATGAACCACAACATCTTCGACATCCACCGCCTGGAGTTCCGGCAAGTCCAGATCACACCGCTGGAGCGAACGGCGCAGAATCAGTTCAGCTTCGCGGAGTTTGTTGTCGGATTGGGTGACAAAGGTATAGTTGATAGATGTCATATAATACCGTTTAGGGTTCAGGGTTCAGGGAAATACAGTTTTTTCAATGGTTTAGCCTTCGCATACGGCGAGGGTTTTGTTTTTGCGATTCCAGCCACTGATTTAAGGCTGAACGATCTTTGAGATCAAGCAAAGCATTTCCTCATTCCTTGGTGCAAGCCCGATTGGTGTCAGGAAGTGATAATAAAAGATTTCAGCAAGGACTTTGTCCTTTACTTCGTTCCAGGAAGGTTGGTTTTCGCCCGGATGGGCCCCTTTCACGTGCAGGTTTTTGATTGTCTCGGGAGTGGGACGAGGTCGGTTAAGATTTGGATTGAGCATCCTGAAAGGCTGCCGTTCGGATAGCCGGTCGGTTGCTCGGTTGCAGGGAGCTACCACCGGAAAAAGCGTTCGGTTCCCTCACCCTTCGGCGCTGCTTGCCCGCGCCCCGCAGGGCGCGGGCAAGCAACGCCGAAGGAAGATATGGGAACGGCATTCGTGACCGGTGGTAGGCCCAAAGCGGCCAACCGACCGGCTATCCGAACGGCAACGCTTCGCGGTGCAAAACTAAAAACCTACACGTGAAACAGTAACCCAGCCCCCACCAACCCAAGCCGCCAATCGGCGAAAGAAGAAACCAATAGCAGATTTTGGTTTTACCATCAGAGCTTCCCACAGCACAATGGTTTGAACTACCAGTCCAGATGGTTTTGAAAAACTGACACCTGGATTTGTTTCCGGCCACTGGAAAAATTTACTTGATCAAAATGGTTCTTCAAGGTTAATACTAACCCCAGCCTATTTCCCATAAAACAGTCAACCAATCTATAAGTCTTTTAGAAAAAGAATTCTTTGGAGTGCGGTGACTTGTCACCGCTTTCTCACGCCACGACTTGTCGTGGTCAACTAAGTCTCTGTCTCGCTAAAGGTTCCAGCGACAAGTCGCTGAGTAACAAAGCTGCAACAAGTTGCAGCACTCACAAAAATATTCATCTAAGAAACTATAGCTTTGGAAAGGTCAAACTAAACTACATGCTCGTTCAAAATTTAAGCTCCCGGCATATTTCAAGAGGTGTTTGGACATCGCTGGCCACCTCCCTTCGATTAAACGGGATTTTGCCTGGTGGGTTGATTGATGAAATTGGAATGTACCGTAACCATCAACAGCTTTTTGTCAAAGTTTATAAAGAAGTCCATCACCCGCCAGGTGTCACAGTCACAAATGGGACATATAGTTACGGAGAGATTACACTTCATCCTTGCTTTCATTGCACGTTTGGATTCCTGACCTTTACCTTACTTCATGAACTCATTCATGCCTGGGTTCATCAATTCCATCCACACTTGTATGATGGGTGGGATTCCTGCCAGATTGGCGATGAGTTTGCAGAAGAAGGCTACAAACAGTTAGGTGGTATTTACCCTTCAAAAGAAATTTGTACTCGTTACAACCTGAGCATAAGTAAAGCACGCGTCCATCTGAAACATTTTGATGAATGGGTTCAACGGGTAACCTCAAATGGAATTCAAAGTACAAAGACAGCCAGCAACAAAAGAGTCCTGACGTGGAACTCTTTGAAATAAAAGAGATTGTCCGAATCAATGGAATATGAATTGACTTTCTGAAATATCACTTTGATTTGAATTCTAAACCTCTTCTTCACTCTACCGAAAATCTCCGCACATTCCAAAAGCCGCCCAGTAGTACGGCGAGGCCCATTTTTTTTCCTTCATCACCTGCAATTGGGCAGCACGCAGCGCCGCCGCCGGACGCTGTTTCTCAACCAGAAGATTTCGATAAAAGGCGGTCCAGAATGTTGTCGCCGCACGATCTGTCACCGGCCACATTCCGACCAGCAACCGGGGCGCTCCGGCGTAGCCCAGCGCCCGGTGCAATCCGTGGATGCCTCCTGACTGCGGCTGGGCGTTCAGGTTCGTGCGCATATTCCCAAACACCACCAGATCCGAATTCAACTTGAGATTGAAGAAATCCGGCCCGAGCACAAACCCGTTCTGCGCCTGTCCCACCGGATTGACCATCGAAAGCACCACGCCCGAAGTTGTCGGCTGTTCGGTGCTCACCATCCCTTGCGTGGCAAAGTGGAGCACCCGAAATGGCGAAAGATCGGCGTTTAACAGCGTGTCACGGCTGGCTTGCAGGTCAGACCAGCCAATTCGCGAACCATCGGGCGCAACGTTGAGGATGGTTTTGGCTTCGTTCTTGGCGGTTTGGAGCCGCGGCACCGCCAGTTGCGGCCCACTCAAGCCAACTTCGCGCAATGCCTGAACTGCCCGGTAAAAACTGACGCTCCGAAACTGCCCGTTGGCGGCTGGCTGGGCAGGTGGGGTGCCCTTCACTTTTCCAGCCCGTGAATCGGCCCGGTCATAGACAGGATCGGCCAAAACGGCCAGGGCTTTGGTGGCCGCCGGACGATTGGCCGATATCTGTTGCAACCAGGCCAGCGCCGAAGCTGATGGCAACTGGACGATTTCGTGAACGGCAATCAACGGCGCGGTTGAACCTGGTTTGGGAAGCGCGCTCCAGGGAAGGTATTCCAGGCATTCGTCCGCCACAACAGCGAGGATAGGCGGGGTCAACTTCTCCCCCAGCGACCCAAACACCGCTCGCGAAAGAGACTCACCGGTTTGCCCAAACTGTGGCGTTTGCGAAGCCGCTGGATTGCTCGCCTGCTCGAAAAATTGCCGGGCCAGCCCGGTGATTTCCGACCGGGACGGAAGCTGCACGGTATCAACCGAAGTCGCCGTTACCAGCCAGCCATAGGACCGTTCGCGCCCCAATGCAATTTCAAGCAGCGCCGCAGTGGTTCCGCCAAGCTGTTGCTGAATGTCCTTGAGTGTTCCGACTCCTGATTGGCTGATGGCCGCGAATCGAGGTGATTTTTGCCGAAGCTGGCTTTCCACTTCGCGGAGTTCGGCTTCAAGCTGCGTGATTTCATTCGCCACTTTGATGGCTGGCTCCTGGTTTGAATACCCAAGCGCCAGCCGTTGCTGATAGTGGAGTTTGTCGCGCAATTTCCGACGTCCGGCTTTGAGTTTATCAACCAGTGCCAGGTCAAGTCCTTGCCGGACTTCGGTCTGGCTGCGGTCGAGCCACTCCAGCCAGTTGCGCTGGATGCGGCGCTCGTTGGCTTCAAATGCCTGACTGGCCAGGCCAACCGTCGGACGCGCTTTGTGAAGCTGCATCGTGACGTCAATGTAGAGTTCAAAAACATCCTGAGCCGTCGGTGCATACACGCTTTGAAATACGGGTTTGGCAAAATCAACCGGCAGCCGTTCATACATTCCAAGCGCCTGTTCCAAAAGCGGTTTGGCGGCTTCGATCTGGTTTTGCTTGATTTTGACCTGCGCCAGCCAGAAAAGCGTGCTGGCTTCCGTCACGCGGTCCGCCGTTTCCTTGACCACGGTTTGACTTTGTTCCAGCGCCTGCGCCGCCGCTGGAAGTTCACCCAGATTCGAACAGGTTATCCCAAGCAAACTCAGCGCCTGGGCCTGAAGGTCGCGGCGTTTCTGCTTCTCAGCCGTTCGGGCGACGTTGGTAAAATCGGCTGAAGCTTCGCGAAAGTTTCCGTTGGCACCTTTCACCGTTCCGATCAACAACTGGACGGGTAATTCGTCACCACTTTCTTTCGCCAGTGTGAAGGCTTCCTGTAAATAGCTCAGACTTTTCGCTCGATCCCGATTTTCAAAGGCCAGCACCGCCAGTTTGGTCAGCGCGTCAATCGTTCCGGGGCGATCACTGGCGGCTTTGCGAGCAACAAGCGCTTGAGTGAGCAGTTCCCCGGCACGGTTTTGTTCGCCCAGGTCACGATAAAGCCAGCTCAAGCTGGTCAATACCTGGGCTTCTCCGGCTTTATCGCCAATGCTTCGAAAAATTGACAGGGCGTCGGTGTATTGTTCGAGTGTTTTGGGAACGTCATCCAGCGCGTGCGAAACTCCCGCCAGATAGCTCAACGTTCGGGCTTCGCCTTGACGGTTTTGTTGTGCCCGCCAGCTTGTCAGCGCCAGGGTAAAAAAATCGAGCGCGGTTTTCGGCTGATCCACCCGGGCATAGAGTAATCCAATGCTGGTCAGTGAAGTGGCCTCGCCAAACTGGTTTTGCTGCTCGCGCCAGAGTTTGAGCGCGGCAGCCTGCGCTTCAATCGCCTTTTGTTTCTCGCCAATGTCGTCACAGGCATCGCTGAGCGCGATCAGGTTGCGGGCTTCACCGGGTTTATCTTTGAGTGTTCGACACAGTTCCAACGCCTGGGTATAGGCATCAATGGCCTGCTGACTGGCCCCAAGGCGGGCAAAAACCAGACCAATCGTTGAAATGGAAAGGGCCTCGCCACGCTGGTCTTTGAGCTTGCGGTAGGCAGAAAGGGCCTCCTGATACGGCTCAATAGATTTGATCAGGGATTCCTGAGTCCCTTTTCGGCGCTCGGCTTCACCATCGGCAAAGGCACGCTGGGCCTGTCCGCGAAGGTCAGTTTGGGCAGCAACCAGGACTTCCCCTGGATCAATACTCAGAAAAGTGGATCCCCCCAGGACACCAAGGGCCACCAGAACAAGCAAGCAACGATAAGCCATGATTTTCAAAAAAAGTCGGAATGAAATGTGATCGGAATACAGCGTTGGATGGTTCGGAGGTTGGATGAAACAGGCCCAGTGTAGCGAGGATGCCTCTGGTTTCTCAAATCGAATTCGGAGTTCAGGGGTTTTAGGGAGTCGGATGGAAATATCATACCACCAGGGTTCAGGGTTCAGGGTTCAGGGTTCAGGGTAGGCTAATCCAACTTGAGCCGTAACCGCCGGTTTCCTGGTACTCATCTTGAGCGGAACCCGTTGCTTCATCGCCTATGAAGAATGAGAGATGAAAAAATCACCTTTTCCTTTTGCTCTCCCTGTCCCTTTGCCAACCTGTCACCTTTTCAGGGTTCGAGGGTTAGAATTCTTTGAAACTGGCATCCTAAAATGCCAGCATGGCTATTGGAATCAGAACCGCCAGAATCGAAATCACAGTTGAGACAACCCATTCCACCGTGGCCAGTGCCGGGTTTCCCAACCCCGCCGTGGTTGCCGTCGAAGCGCCCCGCAGCACAACCGTTGTTCCCTGAACGGCACCCGCCGCGCCGCCGCCAGCGATAATCGCCACCGACCATTTGAAGAACGGTGTGGCATCAACCATTAACGATGCACTCGCCAAAATCCCGGCAATAACCGCCACGGGAGTCATAATCCAGTCCAACATATTGTCTACCCAGGGGATGTAGTACCCGGCAATTTCAAGTCCAGTTGCAACGGCAAATGCCGTCAAGGCATACCAGGTCCCAATCCATTGAAACTCTGGATTTAACCCTAACTGACCGCTTTTGGCGGCGATGCTCATCACCAGCATCGGAACAAATACCCGAAAACCACAGGCGGCACTCAGCGCAACCCCAACACAAATGCTAAAAAGAATGTTCATAGGAAGAATGGAAAACCGGATGAAGAGTGTGGTTGGTGGTTAGTGGTTAGTGATGCCAATTAAGGGTTGAATTGGTTTTGGTTCTCAGCCCACGAAGTGGGCGCCGGCTCGTAGCCCAGGGCGAGTCTTCGAGCCCTGGGAATTCGGGTCATTTCCCACCTTTTCCCCGCCCGGCCAGCCGCCGTAGGCGGCGGCTGGCCGGGCGGGGTGAGGAGGCAACGTTTTCCCAGGGTTGCACCCTGGGCTACGAGCCTGCCACCCGCTTCGCGGGTTCAAATCCGCTCATTTTTTCAACTCTTCACTGGTATCACTAACCACCAACCACATTCTTCATTCAAAAATAGAGGTACTTGCGCCAGGCTTCGTCAGTGCTGCCCAGGTAGCGGATAATCTGGCGATTGACGTGCAGGTTGAACGACTGTGGTTTTTTCAGAAGCTTCATTGAGGCTTCCTCCGGTGTGCGGCTTCCCTTGCGATTATTGCACCTTCGGCAGCAGGCGACGAGATTATCCCAGGTGCTGCCGCCGCCTCGGGAACGAGGCACTACGTGATCGAGGGTCAATTCAATGGGCGGGAAGATATGGCCACAATACTGGCAGCGGTTGTGGTCGCGGAGCAAAATATTGCGGCGGGACAGGCTTTTTCGCTCAAATGGAATGTGAATGTATTCCAGCAGACGGATCACCGATGGCGCCTTCACCGCAGCCGTCGGCGAGTGCAGGTACTGTTCAGCGTGTTCCTCAACTCGAGCTACTCCTTTGAGAATTAAGACCACGGCTCTTCGAACCGTGCAAATATTAATCGGCTCGAAAGATGCGTTCAGAACCAGGACACGAGTGTTCATGCCACCTCCGTTCAAGAGTGTTGTTCTTTTGACACCTGATCAGAACTGAATCATTCAAGTGATGAATCGTCTTATGGTCTGAAAAATCAGCCGGCACTCAATTCTTCATTCTTCCTTCTTCATTCTTTATTCAGGTTTCGGTTGAGACGGGGCCTGTGCGTTGGGCTTCTAATTGGTGTATTACCTGTTGCAATTCTTCAGGGAGTGCGACGGCTTTTCCGGTGGTGATGTCAATCCAGACCACGGCGGTGGTGCCGTCGGCAACGACCTCAAACTGTTTGCCGACCTGTTGCAAGACCACATATTCAAGCACAAAGCTGCGCGTACGGATGTCAGATGTTCGAACACCTACCTGCAAGGTCGCCGGGAACCGAACCTGACGGCGGAAATTGCAGGTCGCGCTGGCCACAACCGGTCCAAACTCGTGGTTTCGGCAATGACGGTCAAGGTCAATTTTGATGAAATACTGCATCCGTGCGGTTTCCAGATAAGTGAAGTAGGTAGCATGGTTGATATGGCCAAAGGCGTCCATATCTCCCCAGCGAACAGGTGTTGTTTCCCAGGTGCTGTAAAAATGTGAGTCAGTCACGTCAGGCACGGATTCCTTTCTTTCAAGAGAGTGGAGACTATAGGGTTCAGGGTTCAGGGTTCAGGGTTCAGGGTTCAGGGTTCAGGGTTCAGGGTTCAGGGTTCAGGGTTCAGGGTTCAGGGTTCAGGGTTCAGGGTTCAGGGTTCAGGGTTCAGGGTTTACCACGGCTACCTGACAACGATCCTTCGGGCTTGAAAACTCTACTTGTCACCGCATGCTTTATAATTTCAAAATTGCCTTTTTTCTTTGAAAACCCTGAACCCTGAACCCTGAACCCTGTTTTTTTCATTCTTCATTCATTTGTGTTGCACTGATCGGCAATGAGCGATTTGTCAAATGGGACCGGCAACAGGGCACTCATTTGAAAATACAGGCGATCACCATTCAGGTTAGCCAGAATCACCGGGATGTCACCACAAAACTCCCACAGGTGCTGGCGACAGGTGCCGCACGGAGGCGTTAAGCGGTTGGTATCGGCGACAATGGCAATACAGGTATATTCACTTTCGCCTTCGGAAATGGCTTTCAACAACGCAACCCGTTCGGCGCAAGTGGAGGTGAACGTTACCGTCTCGATGTTACATCCGGTATAAATCTTCCCAGATTGTCCCAGCAAAGCTGAACCAACCTTAAAACAGGAATGATCGGCCCGGGCAAAAGTGCGTGCCAGTTTGGCGGCTTCAATCAAGTCGGCGTACCGTTCGTCGGTTTGTTGCAAAGTAGTCACTGAGTTTCAATTCTCCAGTCGGTGCTTGGTTCTTGGTTCTTGGTTCTTAGGACCTGGTGGGCACGGCAATCCAAACCATTTTAACGCGCTTACACCATCATCTTGTCACCTTGTCATCTTGTCACCTTGTCAGATGTCACCCTGTCACCCTGTCATTCTGCGGCTGGTTCCAAAACCACATCCCGTGGGCGGCGTTGCGGGTCAAGCCGGGTGCTGATTTTAGAGCGGACAAGGTGAGCGGCCTCATACGATTTCACCTTTACTTCTTTGGGTGGCGCCGTAAAGACCTGTGGCTCGTGAAAGTAAACCCGGAGCTTGCCCGGTCGAGGCAATGTCCGGTTGATCGGCCAGACTTCGTGGGCACCGCTGAGCGTTACCGGGACAACCGGCACCTTCATTCGAATCGCCAGCCGAAACGCGCCGGATTTGAATTCGTCAATGGTGCCTGAAACGCAGCGTCCCCCTTCGGGAAAGATCATGAGGGCTTCACCGGCGGCAAGGAGTTGCTGCGCCCGCCGAAAAGCTGATTTATCAACCGGCGTGTCCTGGTCCACTGGAAAACAGTTAAAAAACCAGAGCATCGGGCGCAGATACGGGTACCGAAAGACCTCGCTCCAGGTCATGTAGTGGAGCACTCGCGGCACGCCGCATCCAATCCAGAAGGGATCCAGGTAGGCCACGTGATTTGGCGTCAAAATCACCGGTCCTGTTTTGGGGATATTTTCAATGCCATAAAATTCAATTTGGAAAAACGGGTGAAACATCGCCCGGAAAGCAGGTCGGAGACAATGCTGGATGAGAAGCGAGCGGACTCTCACGATGGCGAATTCTCCTGCGGTTTTCAAAATTGAGTTGGAATTGAACGCGGCGATGAAAGAAACGAGGCGGAATTGTAGCGAAATGTTGCCAGGGCAACAACTCCCCCTTGCTCCAATCAAGGTTGACCGCCTCCTGGAGAAAAAAACTTGTTCTCTCAATGAAGATGAACCACCATAGTGGCTTCAAATGACCCAGGATTCATTTCAGCTTTTGCGGAACAGGCAAGATATGATCACCAAAATTGAACTTAATGGATTTAAAACCTTTTCCAACTTCCAGATGGAGTTTACTCCGCTGACAGTTATCGCCGGAACGAATGCGTCTGGGAAAAGTAATCTGTTTGATGCGTTTCAACTCTTGTCACGCCTGGCAGAATTCGACCTGAAAACTGCCTTCAGCAATCAGCGGGGTGAAGCAATCGAACTCTTTACCCAATACAGTGACGGCACGTATGCCAATGAAATCACGCTCACCGTTGAAATGCTGGTAGACAAAGAGGTTCGGGATAACTGGGGTGGTGCAGCAACACTCAAGTTTACCCGACTCCGATATAAATTGATTCTCCAGCGGGTAGAGAATGAAAAAGGGTTGGAAAATTTGCTTGTCAAATATGAGCACTTAGAACCAATCAAACGCGCCAGTGATGAATGGGTAAAAAGGTATCTTCCAGCAGATACAACGCATAACTGGCAACCCATTGTGAAAGCAGGAAGATCCAAGCCATTCATTTATACCCAAGACGAAAATGGCATTCCCACGATCAAGCTTCCGCAGGATGGAAGGCGCGGTGGAAAAGAAACTCCAGCGAATGCGGTTGCTCAGACAGTGCTCAGCGGTATCAATTCGGTAGACTTTCCCCATGCATTTGCAGTGAAAGAAGAAATGCGAAGCTGGCGTTTTCTCCAACTTAGCCCGGAAGCGTTGCGCAAACCAAGCCCGTATCTGGCCAGGGATGTGATTACACCAGAGGGTGCGAATCTGGCGGCAGCCCTTCACCGGATCAAAACTCAGGACCCAGGGTCGCTTCAATTTATTTCGCGAAAATTATCAAATCTCCTTCCTCACTTCATTACAGTGGATGTTTATGATGATAAACCTGGTCAACAATATATTCTGACCATGCGCAGTGAGGATGGCCGAGAGTTCACCTCGCGGGTCCTTTCCGAAGGAACACTCCGCCTGCTGACGCTGTGTATTCTGGAATATGACGACCTGTTTCGCGGAGTGATTTGTTTTGAAGAACCTGAGAATGGAATCCACCCCTATCGAATGAAAGCGATGGTCAATCTCCTCAAAGATTTGACCACTGATTTCCAGGAACCAGACCTGCCATTGCGACAAATTATTGCGAACACGCATTCTCCAATCATTTTTGATGAAGTCTTTAAACTTGAGAGTCCTTTTGCTTCCTGCTGGTTTTCGCAACTTGTCACCCGCATAGATGAGATTGGTGGGAGAAGACAAAAATTGAATATCACCTATGTTTTGCCTGTGGCCAAAGTACACCAACCGAATTTGTTTCACTCACCGGCTGAAGAAAAACTGTCATTGAGCCAGGCCATTGACTATCTCAAATCCGCGAATTTTGAAAAAACACTTCATCACCTTGGTGCCATATGAGTCCACTGATCAAGATTGGTATTTTTGCCGAAGGGCCAACCGACAACCGGTTTCTCCCGCCAGTTGTCAAACGCACCTTTGAGGAAGTGGCCTGGACGTGCCGCCAGCAAATTGACATTCTCGAACCCGAGGTGATTGATGATCTTCACGTTCCTCACACTTTCGCTGAAAAAGTCCTTGCGGCTGCCCGTCAGGCTCAGCAACGTGGAGTAACTGTTTTGTGCGTCCACACGGATGCTGATGCCGAAAATGACCACCGCGCTTTTCAATCTAAGATCCAGCCAGCTTTTGAACGAATTCACCAATCAACTGAGGAAGCGTGTAAACTCCCAGTCGCAATCGTTCCCGTTCAAATGACTGAAGCCTGGATGCTTGCCGATACAGAACTCTTCAAAAAAGAACTCAACACGACCAAAACTGATTTCGAGCTTGGAATTCACAAACCACCAGAGTCAATCGCTGACCCCAAAGATGTTATTGCGCAGGCAATTCGAATTGCAACTGACCACGTCGGACGCAGGCAAAGACGCTATCAGGTTCATATCTCTGACCTGTATCAACCTGTAGGTCAACGAATCAGCCTGGAAAAACTCTCTCAGCTATCGTCATTTCAAAAGTTTAGGGATGCCATTCGAGAGGTATTTCAGCAACTCAATTACATGTGGTAACTCCACTCAAAACTTATTGAAATATGACTTGTGCATAGGTTTTGCTCTCCAGTCTGTTATTGAATTGAATTTAAATAAAGGCTGAGAAGAATTATGAATCGTCCACCATCACCAGGGTTAATGACCTTTTTAGAATTAGGCGCTTACGGAGAACAACTAGCGACCAGCCACCTCAAACAGCATGGTTACCAGATTATCGCCCGCAACGTCACGCTTCCACTAGGTCGGACACCAGAGGGAAAACCCATCACCGGTGAACTCGACATCGTTGCCCTCGATGGTCAGACCCTGGTGTTTGTCGAAGTCAAAACCCGCTCGTCAGACGAACTTGCGCTCCCGGAAGCCGCCGTCACTCCTGCCAAACAACGCAAACTGGCCCGAACCGCCAGACGCTATCGCCGGCTGATCGGGCCAGTTGACATGCCGTATCGCTTTGATGTCGTCAGTATCGTGGCTTCAGGTCAAAATGAACCCCAAATTCGACTGCTCAAAGACTTCTTTCAAGATTCGGTTAAAAATCAAACTTGACGCCAAACGTTCCCCAGAATGAATAGTACTCTTCCTGAACCGGTCGCACGTTGATGCCCTCAAACCGACGGAAGGGTGAATTGGTCAGGTTGATTAACTGGCCAAACACGCGAATTTTCGGCGTAATCGCCTGACTGACTGATAAATCAAGCTGCAACCGGTCATCGAGGAAAATATCCCGATTGGGTTCGGCGCCGACTTCGTTCAGGTATTTCCCCTGGTAGTTCCACGAAAGACTTCCGGAAAAACCTTTCTTTTCATAATTGATCGAGGCGTTCCCGGTGTGCTTGTTCTGTCCGGGCAGGGTGATCACTCGACCATCCTGGAGTTTGGCGCTGGAATTGGTGTAGGTGTAATTGAAGTACAGCCCAAATCCATCCAATGGTCCGGGCAGAAATCGCAATTTATTTTGAAAGGCAAACTCCAGCCCGTACAGATCGGCACTCTTTCCATTCTGGGGTTGGGTGACATCAAAGGAATCACCGTTGCGCTGCTCGCGAAACTGGAATGGGAAGATGAAATCATCAATTTTCTTGTAGAAAAACCCGCCTGACACCACACCGACTGTGTTGAAATAGTGTTCGGCCAGCACATCCACATTCCAGGAGCGGGTCAATTCCAGATTGGGGTTTCCACGGGTGATTTCTTCGTCCTCTTCAATGATGAGCTGGGTTGGCACCAAATCAACATAGTTGGGACGGGCGAGCGAACGCGTAAAGGCCGCTCTCACATTGGTGTTTTCTCCGAGCCGATATTTGGCATGAAGCGCCGGCAGAAAGATTCCGGTTGAACTCTTTCCGGTGACGGGTGTGGTCGAAACATAGTCCCCATCAGGGTTGAAAAGAACATCAAACCCTTTGTAATCATATGAAGTATGCTCATAGCGGAAACCCGGCAGCAGACTGAAGCGCTGGCCAAAGTAAAATGTCGCCATGGCATAGCCGGCCCCAATCCGCTCAGTCGCCAGGAAATCAGCCGCGTCGGCTTCGAAATCAGTTTCTCGTTCCAAATTCAGTGAGGTAAGAAAGGCTCGGGCGGCGGCGGCATTCACATGCTGACCAATCACATAGCGGCCATCAATGATGCTTTTCTGGGCAAAAAACTGCCGGTCCAGATTGTCCTTTAAGAAGACATCATCTTCCGGTTTGAAAATGGTGGTTTCGTTGTTGCGAAACTTGCGTTTGCGCCAGAATTTTCCTCCGGCTTTGAATGACCCGCTGATGCCATCGCTCACCAGAAACGCATGCGCGATGTTGCCCCAAAACGACACATCACGATCCGAGGTGAAATTGAAATCATTGGAAATTTCATCAAGCACAAACTTGCTCACATCTTCATTGAGCACATTGACCCGAATATTGTCCGGGTCAATCGAAGTCGGCGTCACATTTGGCCTGAATTCAATATCTTCCTGTAAGAAAACCGTATTGAGCGCGTTGGGTTCATCTTCTTCGGCATAGCCATAGCTAAACCGATAGTCCACCTGCCAGTTGTGAGGGAGAAAATGTTTCCCGCCGATTGAAAACTGAGCAATCCGCTGGACTTCGAACCGGTCCTTGAGTTCGCGCTCGATTTCATTGTCCTGGACCTTGTTGGTAACCCGGCGACGATATTCCTGGTCGCTGTAGTAATTGTAAATGCCATTGAAAAAGAAGGTATGGTTGGCGTTGGGCTTATAATCCAGCGCCAGATTGGTGGCGTTGCGTTTGCGATTGATCGAATAATCCCGCAACTCAAAATCCTCGATTTCACCGTCATCATATGAAGTTTCAAAATTCTGCGAGCCCCGGTTCGTGTTAAAGAAACTGCCGGATGCCACCAGCCCCAGCTTGTTCTCAAAAAACCGCTGGCCAAAAGTCACGTTTCCGTTTTGAATGGCCCCCTGAACGATGTTGTTCAATCCGGCACCATAAGTAATTGAAAAGATTCGGCGTTCCGGTGCCTGTTTGGTGACCAGATTGACGGACCCGCCAATCGAATCGGCATCCATATCCGGGGTCAGGGCTTTGGTCACTTCGATGGTTTCAAGCAAATCAGCCGGAATGACATCCAGCGCCACCTGACGGATATCGCCCTCCGGAGATGGAACCCGCTGGCCGTTGATCATCATGGCATTGAGCCGGGCTTCCGTCCCACGCACCAGCACATAGCGCCCTTCACCCTGGTCGCGCTGGATCGTGATACCGGGAATGCGTTGCGTCGCCTCAGCCGCATTGGGATCGGGAAACCGGCCAATCTGGTCCGCCGAAACGACATTTTGGATGGTCTCAGCGTTTTTCTGCTGGTTGAGCGCCCTCGCCTGCCCCTGCAAGATGGGTTCACCATAGACGGTAATCACTTCCTGCACGCTTTGTTTCAACGAGATTTCGAGCACCAGCGAATTGCCTTCCGGTACGGTCACTTCCCGGTTCAACAGGTCATACCCAAGATAGGAAAACTCCAGTGTTTGGGTGCCCGCTGGCACTCGCTCAATTCGAAAAGCACCTGTTCGGTCGGTTACGCCGCCGATTGAGGTGCCAGAAACCACCACTTTGGTGTTGGGTAACGGGTTCAAGGTCGTTTCGTCAATGACCTTCCCGGTAATCACACCGGTTTGCCCAGACTGAGCCTGGGTATACAAACTGAATAAAATGACGATGAGTGCAACCTGTACCAGCCGCCACACCCCACGTTGAGAAAACATAAGTCCCCCAAATGAATGAAGAATGCAGAATGAAGAATGAAGAATTGCGATGCTCAACCTGAAGCGCCCTCATCAGCCCTGGAACAGATTGCGGCGAGGTGTTTTTCAAATCGCAATTCCGGAATCCGGAACCTATTTCCGATCAATCAGGTGCCACGGCACAAACTTGAAGTTCTGATTCCCCTGATCGTTGGTTCCATCCTGGGCAACAAACAAACCATTGGGAAACTGGGGTCCCAAATTGGCGGTTGAAACATCGATTCCATCGGTTTCCGAGGTCTCATCAATGCCGTTTCCAGCCACAATTCGAAATGTCTTGACGTAGGCGTTTTGGCCGTCACGCCGATACATTACATAGGTATTGTTGCCTTGACTTGAGGCGATCAAATACCCGCTGCCATCCGGACCACAGGCGAGTGTCACCCCTTCGACGTCAGCCATCAGGTGACCACTGCCATCTGATTTATCAACCAGTATCCGGTCAATACCAGCATTGGGTTCGGCACCATACTTCCAGATGCCGACATTTTCTTCAGAAATATAGAGATTCCCGAGTTCATCGTCGGCCACGCAGCCTTCGGCAACCGTACCCACGTCAAACCGGCGAACCAGTCTGGCGTCTACTTTTCCTTTGCCGGTATCGAGCAGTTCATATTGCTCAACCAGGCCGTCTTTGCAGGTTAAGATATAGTAAAACTTACCGGTTCTGGCACTGCGATACATACAGGAGCCGTATACGGTATGGGTCTGGATCTTTCGGGCGGCAACCGATTTCAGCCGTCGGGTGGCGGAGTCAATCACATAGATGGCAATTGAATCGTTTGAGCGATTTCCGGCGGTCACCAGCGCTACGGTTTCAGTCCCAAGCTTGAACCCGGACCGGACATCAACATTGTTCATCCGCCCATCTTTGAGGTACTGCAACTCTTTGCCGGACAGGTCATACACCACCAGTCCGCCTTTTTTATTGGTGCCGATCACTAAACTTTGGGCAGCATCGTGAGGGTTGACCCAAATCGCCGGATCGTCAGCCGAATCCCCAGCCTTCTGAATTGGTGCGGTCTCGACCGTGGCTAAAACCTCGTGGATCGGGTCTTTGGGTAGGTTCACACCGGGTGAAGATGCAGCATTCTGGGCCCAGATCGGCCCACCGAACATCAGCATTCCAACCACGGCCCACATTCCCGTGCGCGGGAATCTGGGCCAGTTTACAGAACGAAACATTATTATACTCCTATAACATTCCAGCCCAATTTTACTGTCCTTGAAGGTAAAATCAGTCTATTACTGCAATCAGATCAGGTATTTCCAAGGAGGAGAAAATGAGCAGGATCAAAAAGTAATACCAGTTTGTAGTCAGTAGATCGTAGTCAGTAGTTCACTAACTTCAATTGATTGAATTACTTGACTGTTCTCTAATACGATCACTTCATTCCAAAATGGTATAATGAGGTTAATGGGGGAGCATCATTCCATTACAAAGTTACAGGAGAGTTACAAGAAAGTAACAAGTCATGCCAGTTTGTAGTCAGTAGTGAGTAGTCAGTAGTCAAGAATGCGAATGAAGGGTTGGAGTGGTTGTTGGTCCTCATCCCCGTTGGGATGGAGCCAGGTTAGCCGGTGGTCAGCGTCGCTTTGGACGCGCCACCACCGGATGCGGGTCATTCCCCACCTTTTCCCCGCCTGGCCAGCCGCCCAGTTCTGGGCTCACATCAGTGGGAATTCGGGAAAAAATGCGGCACCGATTTTGAAAGCTCCCCTTCCAGAAAGAGTTCGATGGCCCGCGGGGTATCGAGTTCCATCACCCGAGTGACCAGTCGTTCGACCTCTGAAATTCGAACGCTGCGTACCAGCCGCTTGATATTCGGAATCGCTGACGGCGACATGCTGAAATTGCGCAACCCCAGGCCCAGCAACACCACGGCACAGGTCGGGTTAGCAGCCATTTCACCGCAGATTTGCACCAGCGTTCCGGCAACTTTTCCAGCGTCAACCACCTGTTTCAGGCTGCGAATGACCGCCGGGTGGAGTGGTTCATAGAGGTGGGCGACTTGTGGATTGGCACGATCAACCGCCAGCGTATGTTGAATCAGGTCATTGCTGCCGATACTGAGAAAATCGGCTTCCCGAGCCAGCAGGTCAATAATCATGACCGCCGAGGGAATTTCAACCATCACGCCAACCGGGAGGTGCGCCGCGTGGGGGATTCGCGCCTGTTCCAGTTCGGCTTTCACCTGGGCAATCAACTGGCGCGCAGCCCGAACTTCACTCACACAGGAAACCTTCGGCAACATCACACTCAACCGACCAAAGGCCCCGGCACGGTAAATGGCCCGCAACTGATCGCGAAAAATATCCTGGGATTTCAGTGTAAACCGAATGCCCTGCAGCCCCAACGCCGGATTGCGTTCGTCTCCAAACAAATCACTGGCTTTGATTTTGTCGCTCCCCAGGTCAATGGTTCGAATGACAACCCCTTCGGGTCCAGTTGATTCAACCAGTTGGCGGTAAACCTGAAACTGTTCCTCTTCGGAAATCAACCGGGGAAGTTCATTCAAAAAGATAAACTCGGATCGAAATAACCCGATGCCATGCGCGCCAGACTTTTGCAGCGAAGGTAACTCTGAGACCAGTTCCAGGTTAGCCCGTAACACACAGGTTTCACTATCAAGCGTCACCGCCGGCAAGCCGGCATGTTCGAGCGCATCCCGTTTTTGTCGCTCATCCTGATCCAATCGGTTTTGATAATGGCGGTGCGTGGCATCTGTCGGATTCAAAATAACGCAATCGTGGGTGCCATCCACAATGATCGGGTCGCCAGTGTGTACCTGGGCGGCAAAACTCCCCAATCCAAGCACTGACGGAACGCCGAGGCTGCGGGCAATGATCGCCGTGTGTGACGTCCAGCCTCCGGCATCGGTCGCAATCCCCAGCACATTGGTCAAATCAAGTTCGGCAAGCACAGTCGGCAGCAAATCTTCGGCCACCACCACCGACGGCTGAGTCAGGTGCAGGTTGCTGGTGCGACGACCAGAGAGGACATCAATCAGCCGATTGGCGACGTCTTCGATATCGCTGGTACGCTCGCGCAGGTATTCATCCTGGATTGACTCATAGGCCGAAAGCCACTTTGAGACCGCCAGTTTGACGCCCCACTCGGCGTTGACCTGATTTTCGTTGATTTGTTCCTCGATGCTTTTGACCAGGAGTGGATCTTCAAGCATGAGAATATGCGGGTCGAGGATGTAGCCGTGACTGACGCCAAACTCACGCTGCATGCGCTGTTTGATCCGTTCCAGATGATGGCGGGCTACCTGGACGGCGCGATGCAACCGCTTGATTTCGTGAGGGATCCGATTGGGAAGAATTCGGACAAAGAGCGCCTGCCGCCCATGGGCATCCATCCGCACGGCTGTCCCAATCGCGATGCCAACCGAAACACCCAGTCCCTGAACACGCTGTTCGATTTGCTCCGGGCGGCTAGTAGACATCGGTTTCTTCTCCAAACTTATCCCACACGAGTTTGGCCAGAGCATGCACCGCCACGGCTTCATCTTCGCCTGACGCCGTGATTGACAGCTCAGTTCCCATGGGAGCCGCTAAGAAAATGACGCTCAGGATACTTTTACCGTCGGCACTATTTCCGGTATCGGTCCGGGTCACGGTAATTGCACTCTTGAACTGGTTGGCGAGGTTGACAAGTCGGGCAGCCGCGCGGGCGTGCAGCCCAAGTCGATTGACAATGAGCACTCGAAGTTCTTTTGACACGGTTTCTTTAGCCAGCCGGCACCAAAGCTACAAAAAGTTTTCGCTCCAGCACATCCGGGTGGTTCCCCTTGAGACAACCGCCGATGGGAATGATGGATGATGAATGATCCGACCAGATGCCATTTCATTTGTTCTCAAATGGCTTCAGGTCATACTGCTTCATGCTTCAGTCATGATTCCGCTCGGACATTGGTTAATATTTCAAAGAAAGTCATCTGGACGCCGCCACCACTTAATGGCGACAAAAGGATGAAGGGTGACTATTTTTCTTTTTCAGCCGTCTTTTTTCCCATCAGTTCACTGGCCAGGTAGATGTTTTTTTGCCCCTGGTCACGCACTTTGCGGGCGATATCAACCAGGGACTCGTCCCCTTCTTGCGCCGCCAGCTTGATAACCATCGGCAAATTCACGCCGGTAATGATTTCGATGGGGGTTGACCCGCTGTAAGTCATCACCAAATTGGTTGGCGTTCCGCCAAACATATCGGTTAAAACTACAACGCCAGCCCCACGATTGGTGTCATCAACAGCCTTCGCAATCGTGCTTCGGGCCTGTTCCACATCGTCATGCCAGCCAATTGAGACCGCCTGAATATGGTTGATTTCCCCAACCACCATTTCAGCCGCACTCAGCAATTCATTGGCCAACTGACCGTGCGTCACAACAACACCTCCAACATGTGGCATAGTGGCATAGCTCCCTTTTCTAATATGTAAATCGTGTGTGATCAAACTGAACCAATATCATAACTTCGCCGAAGAATGCTAGCCGCCCTTTCTGGGCATCAACCGTTTTCGCCATGATTTTTTCGCCACCTCTGGACCAATCGTTTCTCTGGCTGAATTTTTCTTTTTCAATTCAGCAAATTCATTCTAAATATAGAACAACCAACGCCTTCTTCAGAATTTTGATCTTATCGCCGCCATCAGGACTCTCGGTCCACGCCGCATATATTCACCATCACAAAGGAATTTCCCACTTTATGCGCTTCCCCACTTTTTGCTGTCTCTGCGGAGTGTTTTTGCTGATGATGTTCGGATTGGATTCACTCAGTTTCGGACACCACTCCATTCAAAAAAAGAAGCCGGATCCGTTCAAACCTCTCCACGACACAACGTGTTGTGTCGCCATTGAACCTGGCACTTCGCTGTGTGCCATCAACACCAATGAGGGCGCCTACTGGTTTTTGACTGGGGGTTCATACCTCAACTCGAAAGCTATCACGGCTTCCGAAGTGCATCCATCTTCTTCAGTTGACGCGCTTGATATTTCACCCGATGGGAAATACCTGGCGGTCACCCATCACGGCGAAGGCCACCTCTGGCTCTATGTGCTGGATTTGCAAGCACTCCTGGCAGATGAGTCCAAATATGTCGTGGTGCAGGAAATCAACCCCTATCCCGGTGGAGTCTATGTCACGTCGCTCGATCAGTCATTCCTGTATTTTGAAAGCGATTGGGCCATGCATCGGCGGGTTCAAGGAGAACATGCACTGATAGCGCCCTCGGAACTTGCCTTGTTGAAGCTGAAAAAGTTCCGGATGGACTTAAAAACCGGCCAGGTTACGCCGCTTGACCCAAAACTGAACGACCTGGGCAGCTATTACGGAGCCGCGCTGGTCAATCCAAAAACGGGAGCTTCTGACAGAAGATACACGGTATTGCCGGCGCTTGCCTTCCTGAAAGAAAAATCCAGCCTTCCCTTTTTGAACCAGGCGCTCAAGCAGAAATCAAACGAGCCACTCCGGGCAGAGATTGAAGCCTTGATCGAAGCTCTTTCAAGATAGTGTGGAGTGCGGTGGCTTGACACCGCTTTTCGGTATGAAAGCGGCGTCAAGTGGGCCGCACTCCGAAAGAGGATTTGGTTCAATCTGGATACCGTGATCCAGGTGAAGTACAATTCCGCCTCAAAGCTACAAATTGACCGATCACTGCTTGAAGGAGTTCCCCTGGATGATCAACTGGCATCGGCTCTTCGGCATTGCCTTGACGGAATTCTTCAACGGTTCGCCCTTTGTGGTCGAACTGGAAAAAGACCTGTCCCAGAAAAAGCAGTTGCTCGATATCGTCATCATTCGCCGGACTGAGGGTCAGTGGGATCATCCGTTACCGGATGGATTTGACAACCTGGCGGATCATAACCTGATTAGCTACAAGTCGTTGCGGGAACCATTCGATGATTGGACACTCAAGGAATTGACCGGGCACTACGTCAACTACCGCAAGCAGGTCAGTCCATCACTCAATGACCTGTTGCCAGAGGACCAATTTCGGCTCTACGGCATCTGTACCCGGTTTCCCAGCCATCTCACCGGTCAGGTTGATATGTATCGGGTGCTGGGTGGCGTTTATGACATTTATCGGGGATCGGACCGGATTCGGCTGATTGTGTTGAGCGAGATTCAGGATGCCAGGCAAAATCGAATCTGGGAGTTGTTCAGCACCAGGCCGGACCACATCCAGGTCGCCGCCCAGGAATTTCAAGCCAGATATGGCGAAGCCAGCACAATTCTCAACCAGTTGTTCCGGTATTACCAAATGGAGGGATTACCCATGCCGTACACGATGGAGGATTTCAAACGCGATGCGAAAGAAGAATTTCTCAAGAGTCTGACACCTGAAGAACGCCTCAAAGGCTTACCGGCTGAAGAACGCCTCAAAGGGTTGCCACCTGAAGAACGGCTCAAAGGCTTACCATCAGATGAACTCTTGAAGCGATTGTCGGTTGGGGACATTCAAGCCTATTTGAAGAAGTTGCTCGACCATTCAGATTCAGGTTCATCAGAAAAGTCCTAAAAAAACAAGCCAGCTTGAGACCAGTTCTTTTTCAAGTGAGCGGTTAACTTTTGGAACGATTGGGGTTTCCTGAACTCAGCAGGGCGGTTTATTTCCCAATCACGCTATTTTAAGGCTTTTCTGGTGTCCATTTTTCTTCAATCGGCTTTAAAATCGCATCTATTCTTGGATTTCCTCTCTCTTTTACATATTGGAAAATGGATTTTCCTTCATTTGAAAGAATTGCGGGGTCAGCACCTGCCTGGAGGAGCAACTTAACACTTTCACCGCGCCCCTGCCGAACGGCTGTAATTAAAGCCGTATCACCTACCCAATCAACAGATGGCCTTGTTCTTTTTAGGTTTGGATTTGCTCTAGCGGCCAGCAAGATTTTAACAATCTCAGGTTTACCGAAAGCAGCATGATTTAAAACAGAAGCTCCATCATCACACTGGGTATTCCTGCTTCTACCGGATTTTGTGTTGGAGACGAGTCAACCGAAACCACTGAGTCAGTACCACCCGCGTCAGTGGGTGGGCCGGCTTGCTTCCATCCCCACCCGCTCACGCAGGTGGTACTGACAAGTCCTTTATTTCCAACACCAGCCTGGCCCAACACAAAATCCGGTAGAAGCAGAAATATTCCAAATGCAAAGATGATAGTTACTACCAAGATTTTCACTTGATTTAATAGTGATATTGATTTCATTTCTTTCTTCAGTTTTAAAACTCAAAATTACGATGGAAAATGCCACACATCAGCAGGCTCAATCCCAATTTCAATCATTGAAGTCCTGTTTTTGAGACCCGGCGACCTCATCTTTTCCGTTTTGGTTTCAACTCCTTGTAGTCCGAGGGAACTTCAAAAAGGCGATCAGAAACATCCAGTGAAACCAGTTGTAGGGAATAGACCGCCGTACTTTTTGGCGATTTCCGTTCAACCCGAATAAGTAACCCATTGAGATCATTTGCAAAATAAAAAGTAAACGGAGTGTGGGTTCTTTTATTGAGCGCAGTGATCACGGTACAGTTGTGATTCTCAAAGAATCTGTCCTCTGTTCTGGTTTCGATGAAATCCATCTCCCTATACGGCGCTTCCCACGTGGGAAAGGCCGTCTTTCTTTGATTCGTATGTTTCAAAAATTCTTTTGATTCTGGCCAAAGCTCAATCAATGGTTCAGTTGGAAGGCGGATTTCTACACGTTCCGGAGACGGGAGATTTTCAAGCTTGCAGTCAGGTTGAATGGCACACTTGATTCGCCCGACTCTTGATTTCTCACCTTTCCGCGCCCATTCATAAACCAGTAAAAACGCTACGCCCTCATCAATCACCAAACACCCATGGAAATCAGGTTGAGCTGAAAGTAGTTCTTTTAGATTCGGTTTTGAGTCTGCAGACTCACTTTTTATTTCCTGGGCTGCTGTTCGTGTGGCGAATTTGAGCATCAGGAAGGTTGGATTCAACATCACAAAAGCAAGCCAGGAAGCATACACCAGCCATACCATTTTAAGCATAACTTCTTCCTTTGATTCAGGTTCAGGTAGCCAGACTATCTGTTCCTCATTCCAATATTGATTTGTTGATGAAACCGGTTGAACAATTGTGCTGATTCTTTTTAGCCGGTTCTCATAGCTGTTGACAATATCGTTCCAGGATCCAGCTTCAAATTCTTATGGATCTGTCAATCAAACTCTTTATTTCCAAATTCTTAACTACCCAAACCTCAGATTGTGTGATTTTGATTCATCTTGAACTCAACCACCGTTCCTCCCGGCTCTTTTTGCGTCCAGGCAACCTGGGCTGAAATCAAACTGGCGCGGGAACGGATATTGGCCAGGCCGCGTCCGGTTTGGTGACGGGCTGGCTCCGGGTCAAACCCGAGGCCATCATCTTCCAGCCGAATCACAAGCTGCTGATGGCCTGGCGCCAGTTCAACCGTCAGGGCTACATTTTTGGCCTGGGCATGGCGGCAGATGTTATTCAGCCCTTCCTGAACAATCCGGTAAATCTGAATCTGAACATTTGCATCCAGGTGCAGATGATCTTCCAAATCTTCTGGGCAGTGAAACTCATATCGAAAGCGTGCATTTTCCGGGAGTTGGGCCGCTGCGTTTCCCAACGCCCACTCCAGTGCGGCAGCCAGCCCGACATTGCTCAACACCGACGGGCTCAAATCTTCGCAAATCCGGCGGATTTCCATTGAAATGGATTCGATCTCGTGGCGGAACATCCGTGGAACCACCTGTTCATCACCAGTTTCCTGGGCGGGTACCGGCAATTTATCAGTCATCAACTGCAGCCGGCGCAAATCAGCCAGGGTTTGGTCGTGCAAATCACGCGCAATCCGGCGGCGTTCGGCTTCGGTTTCGGTCACAAGCTGCAGCCGGGTTTCCGCCAGTTGCTGGTTGGCATTGGCCACGGCCTGGTTGGTTTGGACCAGTTGCCGGTTTTGGCGATAACCCCACCAGAGCGCTCCAATCGAGAGCAATAACAAAATGCCAAGCGAAACCGTCACCAGCGGAAACGGCGCTTTCATCACTTCAAATGCCAGCGGGAACGGCCCCGACGCCACCCGGTCATTGCCAATGGCCACCACGTCGAGGGAATATTTTCCTGGGGTCAGATTGACCAGCGAGAGTTGCCCATCTGAAGACTGGCCGGTTTGAATCACCCGCCCGGCGGCATCACGGGCGACAAATTCATACTGAAACTGCTCAGGAAACGTCCGGCTGCTTGAAGCTCCAACCTCAATTAACAGACTGTTTTGCGGGTATTCCAGCTTGATTCCGGCCAGGACTTCGCTCGCCGTGTAGGTTTTCGCTCCCAATGCCCTGACGACCCGCAGCACCGGTGACTGGTCAAGCGGCGTATAGCGTGCCAGCCCCCGGTTGGTTCCGACCCAGATCAGTTGGGTTCCATCCGGTTGCCGGGCCAAATGCAGTGCAAATACGTTGTCTGAAGGCAGGCCGCGTTCACGATCCAGCGGAGAGTAAACCACCTCTCCTGCGGTCTTCTTTTTCCAGTACAACACGCCGCTCCCGACCGTGGCACACCACAGACCCAACCCGGCTGGATCCGCAATCATGCTGCGAACGTCAATTTCCGCTCCGACCCGGAGAAATTCGGAATCCCCAGCCACAAACAGCCCTTTTTCGGTTGCCGCCCATAAGATTCCCCGCCGGTCCCGTATCAGTTCCCAGATTGCTTTTCCCAGCAAAGATTTCGCATTGGTCAGGGGTTTGACAGCAGTGCCGTCATATTCAAACATCCCGGATTCAGCCGTTCCAATCAGGAGTCGCTCCTCGCTATCAACCAGCAGGCTGGTCACTTTTCGAAAGGCTTCGGAGTCGCCTGGCCTGGGCCAAATGAGTCTTCGATGAGTGTCTTCGATGAGTTCCACACCTCGACCATACATCGCAAGGTACAGCTTTCCACGAAATCGGCCCATGGCACGGCAACTTTCAGTTCCCGGAACGGCAGGCAATTCGTCACGAACGGCTTCAACCGGAATCAATGCCAGCGACTGGGCATCAAACTGAAACAACCCTGACGATGTCCCGACCAGTATCACCCTGGGCGAGTCTTGTGACAGGGCATGAATGGCCCGATTTCGGCAGGCTTCAACCGATTGCCAGGTGGTCTGATCCGGACGGCGCACAAACAGGCCGCGATTGGTGCCGCACCAGACCCGGCCATCCGTAGCCTGCAAAACGACGCGAATAAAGTTGCTTTCCGGGTCGCTTGAAATCGCCTCAACCGCCGGGCTAAACCGATCATAGCGGCAAATGCCACGGTCAGTTCCAAACCAGGCCACGCCTTCACGGTCAATAAACACCGCATTGACACGATTGGACCGCAGTCCCCCGGCGGTGTTTTCAAAGGTGAGGTGTTCGATCAGGTCGCGGCCTCTCAGGTGAAAGACTCCCTGAGTTTCCGTTCCAACCCAGGTTTCCCCGGTCGCTCCAAAAGCCAGTGAGGTCACGGGCCCGGTTTGGAGCGGAACCCGTTGCGCCTGTTTAAAATCCGGTCCTTCCAGCAGCCCGCTGTCCCGTGCCGGCGACTCGCCGCCAAACCAGCAAACCCCAGATAAATCCTGACCAACCGCGTTGACAAAATACGCCCGCGGCTGATTGGTCAGCGGTTGCAATTGCGTTCCTGACACCAGCAGTACCCCTCGCCCACCAGTGCCGATGACCAGCTTTCCCTCCACTTCGCCAAGTGAAGTCAACGGCAATGGGGAATGTGGATCGCGTTCCCGATGCAGGAGCGGATGGGTCGTGGCCGAAAATGAGGTCACTTCAAATTCGGAATTCCCTCGCTTGCCAATCTGCAGGAGCGTGCCCTGCTCACAGGCCACCGCCACCTGACCGTTTTTCAGCAGACGAATCGCACGAATCGTCAAACCAGCCGATCTGGCCACCAGTTCGCAGCGGTCTTCCTGAAACCAATACACCCCGGATTCACTGCCAATCCACAGGCTCCCGTCCGGATCTGGTTGCAAACAGGACACGCGTGACGTAGGAACGCCCGAAGCCGTAATTTTCTGGGTTCGCCGTCCATCAAACCGGGCCAGTCCGTTGTCGGTCCCAAACCACAACACGCCTTCCTGATCCTGGGCAATCGCCCGCACCTGATCGGAAGGCAACCCGTGAAAGAGTGCCACCGCTCCCCACTGATGCTGGTTGAGTGACGAGATAGACAGCGGTTCAGGCGGAGACTGAGCCTGCACGGGTCTGCCGGCCATCAAAATATTCCCAACCAGACTACAACAGATCATCAGAAAAAATATGCGCATCGGAAAACCAGGGAATACCAATGAAAAATGAGTTAAATCCATTAGTTTCAGATATTTAATAATTTCTTTACACGAGGGATTCATTGTAAAATGGTATCAGCCCTAAAGGGAAGAATGAGAGAAAACGGATGAAAAATCAGCCAATCAGCTCAATGTGGCATTGGAAGACAGAACCAGTTCACCCGTCAATGTGATTTGCCTCAGAATGACTCCAGATGGAAAAAGGAAATGACGTTCTGTGTTTTTGACCGATTTCCGATAAAATGCGTCAGCGTCACGCCAATCTGAACTTTCCTCTTTCTTCACCGACATCTGCATGGCACATATACCGCATCCTTCATCCGCTCCTTCGATTTTGATTGTCGAAGACGATAATTTAATTCGGTTTATGCTCAAGTCCTTTCTGAAACGTGAGGGCTATGGCGTACTCGAAGCGCGGCATGGCCAGGAAGCACTCGAAATATTTGAAGCACACCGGCCTGATATGGTGCTGTTAGATCTGATGATGCCAGTGCTTGATGGGTTTCAGACCTGTTCGAGACTGCGACAAATGCCCGGTGGCGAGCAAATTCCCGTCTTAATTATAACAACGATGAATGACCAGCAGGCAATTGATGACGCCTTTGCCGTCGGCGCCACTGATTTTATTACAAAACCATTTAATTATACGGTTTTGCAAAAACGGATCCGCTATTTGCTCCAGGCCAGCCAGGTTGAAAATGCTCTGAACACAACTGAAGCCCGGATGGAATCGCTCGTTCGATATGCCCTGGATGCGATCATTACATTTGACCAGCATAAAAACATTGACGGGTTTAACCCGGCGGCAGAACGTATTTTCGGTTATTCGGCAGCCGACATTATCGGCCAGTCAATTGACGTGATTATGCCGATTGGCGCCTTTCTCGATGAAGGTATCAAACTCCTCCAGGGAGAAACCAGCGGCGCTCGAAAAAACGGCGAGACCTTTCCGGTGGAATTTTCCCTGAGTGAATTTGTCGCCAACCATCAGCCAGGCTTTACGGTCATTGTGCGGGACATCACCAAACGCAAACGAGCCGAAGAAGAAAGCCACCTCCTCCAATCTGTCACCCGTGTCGCCCTCGAAGTCCAGGACCTCAATTCATTGATGGGTGAGACGCTGTGTTTAATTTGTGTCGTTACTGGCTGGGCGCTCGGGGAGGCATGGATACCAGACCACAATCGAGGAACACTCACCTGTAGCCCAGCCTGGTATGGAAGTGAATCCAGCCTCGAACCGCTCCGCCAAAAATGTCAGAACCGCCAGTTTCTCCCCGGTGAAGGTCTGCCGGGGCAGATTTGGGCGACGAAACAACCCGTCTGGTTCGAGGATATTTCACAAGACGCTCACTTTTCGGGTTGTTTTGGGCCGGAGGATCCAGGATTGAAAGCTGGCTTTGGAGTCCCAATCCTGGTTGATCAGGATGTCGTGGCTATTTTTCTCTTTTTTGCCTTTGAACCCCGCGAACAAGACCGACGATTGATTGAACTGATTTCCAGCATTGCCGCCCAGCTTGGAACGATCATCCAGCGCAAACAGGCGGAAGACGCCTTGCGTGAAACTCACCAAAACCTGATGGCGCTGATACAGGCTTCCCCACTGGCCATCATCGCCCTCGATCTGGAAGACAAAGTGAAACTGTGGAATCGCTCGGCAAAGTACATGTTTGGCTGGGGCGAAGAAGAGGTTTTAGGGTCTCCCAATCCAATCATTCCCCACAATCAACCGCTCAAACGAGAAATCAAACAAGGGCAACCGCTGCTGGCCCAGTCGCTCCGGGGTGTGGAATCCCTTGGACAACGAAAGGACGGATCCTCGATTGATTTGAGCATTTCCGTCGCCGCGCTCCATAATGCCGGAGGCGAGATGAACGGCACGGTTATCATTGCGACGGATATCACCCAGCGAAAACGAGCTGATACCTTTCTGGCTGGTGAAAAGCTGGTGTTGGAATTGATTGCCAAAGGCACCCAGCTTTCCAAAATCCTTGATACCATTACTCAGATTGTTGAAACCCAGGTTGATGGTGCCATTGGTACGATTCAGTTTCTGGAAAAAGGCAACCGGTTATGCTTTGCAGGAACTCCCCGGCTACCGCAGGACTATATGGTCTCTGGGGATAACATCCGTATCGGGCCCAATGCGCAATCGTGCGGCACCGCTGCATTTCATAAAAAGACGGTCATCGTGTCAGATATTTCTCGCAGCCCACTGTGGGAGGATTTTTCCGAACTGGCATTTCGCAATGAGATTAAAGCCTGCTGGTCGGTTCCCGTACTTTCCTCGACCCAGGAGGTACTCGGTACGGTGACGCTGTACTTTCACGAGCACCGCAGCCCTGGCACCTATGAGTTACACCTGCTGGAAGTGGCATCGTATTTGATCGGCATTGCGGTCGAACGCAAGCGGACAGACGATATCCTCCGCCACAACGAACAGCACTTCCGATCATTGATTGAAAATGCGCTGGATGTGATTACGGTTCTGAGCCCTGATGGAACGATTGTGTATGAAAGCCCGGCGGTTGAACGGGTTTTGGGCTTTAAACCTCAGGACTTGCTCGGTAAAAAGATCAGCCAGGTGTTTCACCCCGATGATGCTGAAGAAGTTTTCTACCTGCTCTTTTACGATGAACCGGCCCAGGACACCGGAGAGACGACCCCGGTGACCTTCCACTATCGCCATCAACACCAGGACGGGTCCTGGCGGACACTGGAAGCCATCTCCAATCGAAAGCTGGATGATATGGCCATGCCTGGGGTCATTATCAATTCGCGTGATATTACCGAGCGCGAACGGATTGCCGAAGCCCAACGCCGCCTCCAAACCACGGTCAATCAGGTCGCGCAACAATGGCAACTGACGTTTAATACCATTGAGTTTCCAATTGTCATTCTGGATATGGAAGGCCGCGTCACCCGTTTGAACCAGGCAGCCCAGGTTCTTTTGGAAATCAGCGTTGAAGCCGCTCTCGGGTCCGTTCTCGAACAGATTGCGACCGGTCAGCTCTGGAAAAAAGCAGTTTCCCTGGTCAAAACTGCTGCCCAGACCACTTCCCCGACCGCATCTCAGGTCCACACTGAACAAACTGGCCAAACCTGGGATCTGACCGTTAACCCCGTCACAACCTCGCCTGGAAATGAAGAGTTTCATCCAATGGTGATTCTGATTCTCCGTAATATCACGCATCTGGTTGAGTTACAGGAATCGCTCCGCCGAAGTGAGATCATGTCAAAAATGGGGGCGGTTGTTGGCGGCGTCGCTCACGAAGTGCGGAACCCGCTCTTTAGCATCACAGCCGTCCTCGACGCCTTCGAAGCTCGATTTGGCGTGCGCGAAGAATACCAGCGCTATATCCAATCGCTGCGCAAAGAACTCACCCGCATGATCAATTTGATGGAAGAACTGCTTGAATTTGGCCGGCCAACCAACCTCACGTTTGCCGAATGTGCGATTCAGGATGTCCTGACCCAGGCCATCCAGTCCTGCAAACCGACGGCTGAAACGTTGAAAATCGAACTTCAAGTTACTGTAGACGCTGATTTTCCGGCCTTTCGATTGGACCGCAGACGACTGGCCCAGGTCTTTCATAACCTGATCGAAAACGCCATCCAGCACGCTCCCGCCGGGAGTGTCGTCCTGGTCGAAGCAAAAAAAATCCACCTCAACGATCTTCCCTGGCTCGAATGTGTCATCAAGGACCGGGGACCGGGGTTTCGTTCTGAAGACCTGCCGAAACTCTTTGATCCTTTTTTTACTCGCCGGCGGGGTGGAACCGGACTTGGGCTTTCCATTGTGCAGCGGATCGTTGAAGATCATGGCGGAAAAGTTCTGGCCAGCAACCGTGTTCACGGCGGCGGCGCCATGAAAGTCAGAATTCCGCTCTTGAAGAATTGAGAATGAAGAGTGAAGAAAGTGGTTAGTGGTTAGTGGTTAGTGGTTAGTGGTTAGTGGTTAGTGGTTAGGGAGCGTTAAAAAATAAGTTCCTGGGGCACGTTCTGCCACGTGCAGGTTTTGGTTTTGCACCGCGAAGCGTTGCCGTTCGGATAGCCGGTCGGTTGGCCGCTTTGGGCCTACCACCGGATCCAAAGACCACCCCTTGTTGCTCTCCCGCTTCGCCCGCGCCCCTGCGGGGCGCGGGCGAAGCGGGAGAGCACTGGAGATGACGAACCTGTTCCCGGTGGTAGCTCACAAAGCCTCGCAACCACCGGCTATCCGAACGGCAGCCTTTCAGGATGCTCAATCCAAATGCCTGATTCCCAAACGAAAACGGGAAGTTGATTTTTTACAGTCCCTTAGTGGTTCTACTTCGAAAGTATTGATTTCTAACCACTAACCACTAACCACTAACCACTAACCACTAACCACTAACCAAGCACCAAACCCCAGGCGCCTTGACGTCCTTTTTATCCTTTCTATCGAGAGATAAAAAATGAAAAGCAAAGTATTGATTGTTGATGATGAACCAGAGATTCGATTTGGAATTCGCGATTTCCTGGAACTTAACCGCTTCCAGGTCGAAGAAGCCGATAGTTGTCAGGCAGCCCAGGAGATCTTTCAGGCAATTCGGCCAGATGTGGTTATTCTCGATTATTTACTTCCTGATGGCGATGCGCTTGAGCTTCTGCCGCGCTTGAAGGAAATTGACCCCTCAGTGCCGATTTTGATTCTTACGGCCCATGGTTCGATTGCATCGGCGGTTCGAGCCATCAAAGAAGGGGCGGAACAGTTTTTAACCAAGCCGATTGAGCTTCCAGCCTTACTCATTATCATTCAACGCCTGCTGGATGATCTGCGGTTACGGCGCAAACAGGCGGCGGGCAAATCCCGCCAGGCACGGGATGCGGTCAACCCATTTTTGGGTGACAGTCCAGCGATTCAAAACCTGGCCGATCAGGCTCACAGGGTTTTAGTCACGGATAGCCCGGTTCTGATCCAGGGTGAAACCGGTGTTGGAAAAGGAGTTCTGGCCAAATGGTTGCACCAGAACGGCCCTCGCTCCGAGGAAGCTTTCGTGGATTTGAATTGTGCTGGCCTTTCGAAAGACCTGCTTGAATCCGAACTGTTTGGACATCAAAAAGGCGCCTTTACCGGCGCCATCGCCAACAAAACTGGCCTCTTTGAAATAGCGCATCAGGGCACGGTCTTTTTGGATGAAATGGGTGATTTGGACCTGCAAATCCAGCCTAAATTGCTCAAAGTACTCGAAGAAAAGCGGTTCCGGCGGCTGGGCGACGTACGCGACCGCCAGATTGATATTCGACTGATCGCCGCAACCCACCAGAACCTGGCTGTTTCCGTCCGGGAAAAACAGTTTCGGAGCGACCTTTTCTTTCGCATCAGCACCATTGTTCTGACCGTACCGCCGCTACACGAACGGGTCGAGGATATTCCATTGCTGGTTCAGTATCTGCTTGAAAAAATTGTCGGGGATCTTGGCCGGCGACCAGTTGAATTAACACCAGACGCCATGAAGGCCCTCAAGGAATATCGTTGGCCTGGGAATGTGCGCGAGTTGCGCAATGTGCTGGAACGGGCGGTCCTGCTCAGTACCAGTTCAACCCTTGATCGAAAAGATTTGCATTTCACCATGTCGCTCGTTGATGACGAGGACCCATCACCTTTCTTTCTGGATACCCATCTGACCCTGCACGAACTGGAGCAACGCTACATTGAGAAGATTCTCCAGCTTGAAAATAACCGGATTGACTCAGCCGCCAAACGGCTTGGCATTTCCAAGAGCACCCTCTATGAAAAGATTAAGAAATATCAAAACTGAAGACGTTGGGCTGAAGATATCGGGCTGAAGATATCGGGCTGAAGATATCGGGCTGAAGACTCGCAAGCTCGGGGCTGAAGACATCGGGCTGAAGAAATTCGACCAATTCGAAAGTGTTGATTTCTAACCACTAACCACTAACCACTAACCACTAACCACTAACCACTAACCACTAATCACTAAATGGTTTCTTCATTCTTCCTGGTCCTTCTCCGGAAATCGAACTCGGCTCTCCGGAAATCGGAAATACGGCCTGAGCATCAAGGATGATCTCAACGGATCCAACCCCGACAAATCCTTATACTATTTTGCAAGGAACACCTTGTGTTAGGAAACAATCAAGTAACTCAATCAAATGAGCTTAGCGAACTACTGACCACTGACTACTGACTCCAAACTGGTAGTATATTTAAAGATCTTAAGACTCAAAGCGGCCAGTCTGGTCATTGTGGCACACAGCTTGCCTTTGAGAAAGTCACGACGAAACGGCACTCCTGAAGATCATCCCTTTCGATACCCACTTTTGAGACCTGTTCTCGTTCCAGAATAAACTCATGGGTTCAAATAAAATCCTTGTTGTGGACGATGAAGAAACCATCCTGTTTGCTGTGAGTAACTACTTTGAAACCTGCGGGATTCAGGTGGATTACGCTCAGGAACTGGAAGAAGCCGAAGCCCTGTTGATCACAGGCTCTTATTCGGTTCTGGTGACTGATTTATGCCTGACTGGGGCCCAGGGGCTGGAAGGTCTGGAACTCATCCGGTTCACCCGCGAAAACTGCCCCTGGATGCGGATTCTCGTGATGACCGGGTATGGGTCGCCAGAACTTGAACTGGAAGCGCTCAAACGTGGCGTCAACCTCTTTTTGCACAAACCCAAACCACTGGCCGAGATTTTACAGTCTGTGATCGCACTCCTTGGAGATACCAATGGGAACCCCGTCACTCTTTGACTCAATTCTATGTCCCGGCGGGCTTTCGCTCGCGGTTGATGGGATCTTTGAGGTTCAACTAGAGACCAAGCTTCCACAGATCCACTCACTTGAGTGCTTCAGTTATGGTCCCCCGGGTACCAATCTGGAGCGTCCTGAGGTGTTACGGGCCTATGTTCAACGCAAACGCAAGGAATGTGAAATTGACCGTGCCTGTACTGAACTGGCGGTGCACAGTATCAGCCAGTTGGACTGGTCACCAGTGTGGTCGATCAATGTTCACGCCGCCACGCTTGGCAAGGATTTGAATTTTCTGGATTTTCTGCGCACCACCATTGAGCACTGGTCACTGACTCCATCCCGGCTGATTGTCAAAATTATTGAACCCGGCTGTCAGTGGAACTGCGCCGCCTTTCTCGATGCCCTTGAGGGGTTGCGAAGGATGGGAGCCCGGATTGCGCTCGATGACATTGGCTCGGGACGATCCAATTTTCGAATGATGCTCGACTGCCAGCCTGATTTTTTCAGAATTGATGGCCATTTTGTGAAAGGTGTTTGTTGGGACACGTACCGGCAAGCCATTTTGGAGTCAATCTCCTATCTGGCTCAAAAAACTGGAGTTCAACTCATTGCTCAGGGAGTGGAAGACGCCGCCGACTTACACACGCTCCTGAACTCTGGCATCACTCTGGTTCAAGGATCACTTTTTTCCAAACCGCTGCCATTTTCGGAACTGTTACAGACACACCATTACCCATTTTCACCGGTCAATTTCGAATCAGCACCAACGCTGTCCTTTGAAAACCAGAGAGATGGCGTATGACCTCAGCCAAAACCCAGGGAGTTGTCAGTACCACCTGCGTGAGCGGGTGGGCACAATTTTTCCAACCCACCTGCAACCAGATCTGAACTGGAGAAACCAACCGCCATGTATCGGAAAACGACGCTCGAAAATGGGGTTCGCATTATCACCGAAATGATCCCTGAGGTTCGGTCAACCTCAATTGGAGTTGTACTCAATGCCGGTCCAAGAACAGAAACTTCCAGCCAATGCGGACTGGCGCACCTGACCGAGCATCTGATGTTTCAAGGAACAAGCAGCCGGAGTGCGCTCCAAATTGCGCGGTTGATGGACAGTGCGGGTGGCTATATGGGCGGGTTTACCACTCAGGATTACACCTATTATTCCGCCACCGTGCTGGCCGAATACAGCACTTATGCGCTCGATCTCTTTGGCGATATTTTACTCAATTCGATCTTTCCCCAGGACAGCGTTGAAAAAGAAAAAGAAGCTGTGATCTGTGAAATCGAAGCCGCCCGTGACAATCCTGATCAACGCGTCCGCCAGTTGCTCAAAACAACGGCCTGGCCCAATCATCCGCTGGGACGTCCAGTGGCCGGATACACGGAAACCGTCAAAACACTGACGCGCGAAGATGTGATTTATTTTGCGCATCAACATTACCTGCCTACCAATCTGATTGTGGCGGCAGCGGGTCAGCTTGATCACGACGATTTTGTTGCTCAGGTTCGCGATGCCTTCTGGCGGATGCTCGGAGACGGCTTGACGCCTGCGGTCACTCCGCCCGCCCCGAAAATGAGCGTTGTCACTGAAAACTCACCGGTTTCCCAGGCTTATTTCTGTATCGGGTTACGGACGTTTCCTTATACTCATCCGGATCGCTATGCCCTGCACGTGCTCGACAAAGTGCTTGGCGGCGGCATCAGCTCCCGCCTGTTTCGGCGCATTCGCGAAGAACTGGGCCTGGTGTACTACCTTGGCTCCGAATATCTGGCCTTTCTCGAAGATAGCATGTTCGTCATCGAAGGCAGTACCTCGCCTGAATATTTACAGATGGTGCTGGAACTGACTCTGGCAGAGTTAACCAAACTCTTCACCTGGGAAACACCCGTCACCGACGAAGAACTCCTGATTGCCCAGACCCATTTGCGTGGCCAGCACCTGATTTCGGGGGAAAATACTGATACCCGCATGAGCCGGTTAGCCACCCAGGAATTGTACTTTGGGCGCCACATTCCAACCGATGAAATCGCCGCTCACCTGTTGGCGGTTGATCTTCCGGCGCTGCAACGGCTTGGGCAAACGGTACTGATGGATGCCCTGCGTCAGGCAACCATTGCCGTTGTCGGCCCCAATGTATCAGAAAGTTGTAACGTGGAACGTCTCGAAAAACAGCTTTCCCTTTTTGATTCAACGATTTTGCAGCGAGTTTGAGCCAATTGGGGCTCGACCCGGTACAGCGGAACTGTACAAGCTTATTTTATTTTTTCATGGAGGATCTTCACCGTATGTCTTTGAATCCATTAGTGAAAAAAAATTGGATTGAAATTCAGAAAAAACACGATGTTCCGGTTAATGCCATTGGCGTCAAAATTGACCCAAAGGATCAGGCAACCCTGAAAGTCTGGAAAGAAGAAGGCATTGATCAGTTCCAGAAGAAGAAATAACGCCAGTTTGTAATCAGTAGTCAATGGTCAGTGGTCAGTAGTCAGTAGTCAGTAGTCAATAATGCCAGTTAAGTGTTGAAGCCGTTTTGGTTCTTAGCCCACGAAGTGGGCGCCGGCTCGTAGCCCAGGGCGAGTCTTCGAGCCCTGGGAATTCGGGTCACTCCCCACCTTTTCCCCGCCCGGCCAGCCGCCGTAGGCGGCGGCTGGCCGGGCGGGGTGAAGAGGCAATGTTTTCCCAGGGCTGCACCCTGGGCTACGAGCCTTTCACCCGCTTCGCGGGTTCAAATCCGCTCATTTTTTCAACTCTTAACTGGCATTACTGACTACTGACGGCAACCCGGTATAAGTTCAATGCTCAGATTTTACAAACCATCAACTCATACCTCGTACCGCCTTATTTTCGGGGAGATTTTCAAATGGGTAACACATTAGAACAAGCCGCACTCTCAATGGCAGACGCAACCGATTTGTTGCGCAGAGGTATTGCCGCCGCCAAAGCTGGAAATAAACAAGCTGCTCGCGCCCTCCTCCTTGAAGCCTCCAAACTTGACCCACGCAGTGAGTTGGCCTGGGTCTGGTTGGCCTGGGTGGCTGAAAATCCCCAAGACGCAGTGCTGTACCTGGAAAAAGTCCTCGAAATCAATCCAGCCAACAAACAAGCCGTCCAATGGCTGTCGAAAATTCGCGAGCGCCCAGTCACTGAAAACATCTCCTGGCACTGTCCATTGTGTGGCGTCGGAAGCAAAACCAAAGTCGTGAAATGTGCCCAGTGCCGGGCGGTGCTCGACCTGGCCGACCTTGACAGCGTGCTCAATAACCCTGATGCGGATAAAAACCTGGTTCAGGAGGCAATTGAACGCCTGGAAACAGCAGTTCAAAGCAAACCGGATCACCAGACGTTTCTACACCTGGGCCTGGCACTTCTCAACCTGAATCAGCTTCCAGAAGGAATTGCCTATTTGCGGGGTGCCAGCAAAAGTTATCCGGAAGACCACATTTTGCACGCCCGGATTCAGGTTCTTGAACGCCGGGCTCAGACATTACGAGAGTTTCCCCGAGAGTATCAACGCAAAAAGATGGTGTTCGTCATTGATGACAGTTCGACTGTTCGCAAAATCGTGGCCGTTACGCTGGAACGGCATGGATATGCCGTGGCAACAGCGCCGGATGGCGTGCAGGCGCTTTCAAAACTTGAAGAAACACTTCCAGATTTGATCTTGCTTGACATCACGATGCCCTATATGGACGGGTACCAGGTATGTAAGGTCCTGAAAAATAATAAAACCCTCCAAAACATCCCGATTTTAATGCTCTCCGGAAAAGATGGCTTTTTTGACAAAGTTCGAGGCCGAATGGCCGGAGCGGCTGGGCATATTTCGAAACCGGTGGAACCCAGCACGCTGTTGGGCGAAGTTCAACGACATCTGAAGGCAAAATAGTCAGTAGTCAGTAGTCAGTAGTCAGTAGTCAGTAGTCAGTAGTCAGTAGTCAGTAGTCAGTAGTCAGTAGTCAGTTAGGAACAATCCTTTTCAAAAATTCCATGGATTCAACGATCCGGGTTTTGTCTACTGACTACTGACTACTGACTACTGACTACTGACTTATCAACTACTGACTAAATTCAAATAAGGTGCGCGATTATGGCAATTGAAGGCAATCTGAGCGATATGACATTGACCGGCGTGGTGCAGTTTATCTGCCTTGAACGCCGAACGGCTGAACTCATCTTGATCCGTCGGGGTGAAGAAGGCAGCATCTTTTTTGAAAAGGGTGAAATCGTTCATGCCCGCATCGGACCACTCAGCGGCGAAGATGCCATTTTTCATTTACTCACCTGGTCTGATGGCACATTTCGGATCACCGACAATATTTCAGCCATTACAAAAACGATTTCCGTCAACTGGAATCACTTGTTGATGGAAGGCATGCGCCGGATTGACGAACGTCAGCGTGATTTTGACCTTCCCCCAGTGACCGAACTTCGTCCACCATTGTCCTCCGCCGATATTGACCGTGACACCTCGCTTGGCGACGACCTGTTAATGTTGACCGCCAAACTGGAGCAATGTTTGGCTCAGTTTCCAGACAAGAAAATTCAGAAACGGCCTGCCCTGGCGCTTGAGTTGCTTGCCGAAATGATCAACCAGGTGATTGAACGGGCGGAAACTGTCTCGCAAGGAAACTTTAACGCCACCTCACTCAAAAACGTGATTGTCAAAATTAACGAGAAATACCCGCAAGCTCAGGTGCTGTACCTCGATAAAAACCGTCTGTCAGTCCAAACCGCAGTCAATTTGTATACCAGTTGGGCCAGTAATCCGACTGACCGTAAACATATGTTTCGGCTTATCACTCAGGCCATGATGGATATTCTGGGGTATTACTTTTCCTATCTGGTCAGTTGTTTGATCGTTCCCAATATCCACGCCGAAATCGAAGAAACCTTTGATGTCTTCACGGTTGATCTCCGCCGGGCACTCGACGGGGTCCCCTTCTAAAGCGAGTAGCGAGTAGCGAGATAGCGAGTAGTCAGTACCACCTGCGTGAGCGGGCGGGCCTGCTTGCGTCCAACCCACCCGCTCACGCAGGTGGTACTGACGTTCCAACACCAGCCTGGCCTGACACAAAATCCGGTAGAAGCAGGGGCATACCTTTCGAAAACCCTAAACCCGGACAAGATGACAAGATGACAAAGTGACAGGGTGATTTATTTCATCCCTCATCCCTCATCCCTTCCGAAAACCCTGAACCCTAAACCCTAAATGATACTTATCACCTTCAATTCATCAGAAAGGGCAACATTATGGCAAAGACAATTCTTGTGGTGGATGACAGTCCAACCCAAATGAAACTTATGACAACTGCACTTCAAGGCAAGGGATACAAGATCATTACCGCCGTTGATGGCGAGGAGGCGCTTGAAAAGGCAAACAAAGAACAGCCTGACTTAATGCTCCTGGACGTCATTCTGCCCAAGAAAAATGGGTTTCAAGTCTGCCGTCAACTCAAAACTGCGCCCGACACCAAAGCCATCAAAGTCATTCTGGTCACCACGAAAAGCCAGGATACCGACCGGTTCTGGGGATTGAAGCAAGGGGCGGATGAATACATTACAAAGCCGTTTGAAGATGCAGAGTTACAGCGGATGGTGGCCAAACTTCTTTAATACCATTTTCGGATGAAGTCCTCGCATTATGGGGAGGCTGAAATATTGAAAATGTTGTATTTCCCTCAGCCCTTAGCCCGACACCCTCAGCCCAAATTGGTATAAGACACTCTGAACCCTGAACCCTGAACCCTCAATGGTTTTCCCTATGAACCCAATGACTGATTCTGACCTGGCAGGTAAAAGTTTGAGCCGGTGTAAACAGAATCCACAGCTTATGCCCCGGTGTTATGAGATTTTTATAACGAGCAGCCCTCGAATGGCACCGTACTTTGCGAAAACTGATATGGCCAAACAACAGATTTTGCTCAAAGAAGGAGTCGAACTCCTGATTATGTTTGGCGACTGATACCAATTGATGAATTGGGAGCGCGGGCATCCTGCCCGCAGATGATTAAAATATCTGGCTTTTCAGATAAATATTTCCTGAGTCCTTGTTTGGGAAAGTCTCAGAAACCATTGAAAGATTTGGATTTATTTTCTGTGTATTCCCTGGTTTCTTTATCTGAAACTCCATAGAAACAATTGCAGGCAAGATGCCCGCGCTCCCAGATGAAAAAGGAACCCTGAGCCATGCCTGAAGAAAATGATTCGACAACCAATGTGAATGATCTGGCATTGCCGGACCTGCCCATACCCGGCGAAGGATCTGACGACCTGGAAATGCCGCTGGATTTACCGGATGCGGCACCTGCCTGGATGGCCGCGCTTGACCCTTCCCTGGACGAGCCGGAAGCCGATGTCCCACTCCCGGATGCCCCCGCTGATCGGCCAGGCGATGTGGTCGAACCAGCACCCGCGACCATTTCGTCACCCCGATTCGATGCTCTGAAAGAGCAGATTTCTTCACGACTTCAGGCTTTGGAAGTGGTGACGCCAGCGGATTTGGAATTACCCGCCAGTTCGTCAACCGATGATCGAGTGGATGATGCTCACTCTGAGTCCCTCGATGAAATACCAACTCAGGACCCGGCGTGGGTTACCGGCAGCAGTCCAATTTTGGAAATTCCAGCTCAGGTGGATGCCCCAATGGCAGCATCCCAGGCAGAATCAGTTCTTGACCTTCCATCCAGAACCTTTGAGTTTCAGGCGCCGGTGCCACCGGCAGCAACCTCACCGTTTGAGGCGACAGACCCGATGCCTGCTTCCCTCTCTGTGACGGTGGAAGAACCTGCCACCATTGAAATGGGAAGTGTTGAGCCAGAACAGATTGCCGATGAAACACCAGTCGTGGAGGTTCAGGCTGAGGCAATACTCGAAGTCACCAAACCCCAGGATGTGGTGACGGAAAATCAAATTGAAGCTGAAGATCACAACTTTGAAATGCCGGATACCCTGCCCGAAGTCCTTGCCGACATGGCCGATGAACCTGACACAGCGTCAGGACCGTCGCTGGAGGATCTGATTGCCGATATTGACCATCAGACAGCTACCACACCTGGGGCATCCATCAAGCCACAGATTCGAGCCACCCAATCTGAACCAACCACGGCCAGGAAACGCTATGTGGTCTTTTCATTGGCTGGCTCAAAATATGCCATTCCAATCACCAATGTGATTGAGATGGGCCGAATTCCGCCAATTACCGCCGTTCCATACCTCCCGGAATGGGTCCGAGGGGTGACGAACTTACGCGGTGACATTCTTTCCATGATCGAGTTACGCGCCTTCTTTGGATTGCCGCCACTTGAACAATCAGGGGCAGGTCGAATGCTGGTTGTTCGCAGCCAGCCGCGTGGATTAACAACTGGCCTCATCGTTGATGGCGTCCATGGAATGAGAGAGCTTGACACCGATTCGCTCAAACCCGTCACTGCCGCGATTGACGACCAGATCCTCAGATTTCTTTCCGGGTTATCGGTTGAAGAAGACGGGTTACTGATCGTGCTCGATTTGGAGAGTGTCCTGTCATCGTCGGAACTGCGCATCGCGCACCATGCCTGAAGTTTAATACCATTTTGGAATGAAGTAGTCGTATTAGAGAACAGCCAAGTAATTCAATCAATTGAAGTTAGCGAACTACGGACTACGATCTACTGACTACAAACTGGTATAACTTTCCGGCTTTGTTTCACAACGGATTGATCAAATTATGAAGGATTACTTCGTTGAAAAATAATGGTTTAGTCTTTTCATAATTCAAAGCTCATCATTCATAATTTGGTTGGCATTGAGGAGGATTTACAATGTTACGGTTTCTTCGAAATCTCAAAATCTGGCAAAAGCTCGGTCTGCTGGTGCTGGTGTTTGGTGCAGCCTTGCTGATTATGGGCGGACTCTATCTCCGGACTCTCAACGACAATCTGGCAACATTCAACTCAAAAGCAGCAGGGTCAGAGTACCTGATTCCAGCTTCGAATTTGGCCAGAAATGCCGCCCGGTATCGTGGCTCACTGGCGAGTTTCCTGGGTGGGAAAAAAGAGTTTCAGATCAAGTACCAGGAAGCCCAGCAAGCGGTTGAAACTGATTTGAAGGCTATCGAAAGCCTGATCGCCTCCGATGGTGACCAGTTTAAAAAAGTCGACCGGTTCCGGCAGCTAAAACAAAAATGGGAAACGTTGAAAGCGACTCAAACTCAGATGGAAGCGAGAGAAAGCTTTGAACAAAACACTGAACTCATCAGCGATGTGCTGCTTTTTATCGGTGAAATCGGAGATGCTTCGAAAATTTCACTCGACCCTGAATTTGGCACTTATTACCTTGGACGTTCGGTTTTGGAAGAACTTCCAACCATCGTTGAAGCCCTTGGTCAACTTCGTGGTCGTGGTGCAAGTTTAATCAGTCTGAAACAACTCACTCCCGAGGATAAACAGCGGCTGCTCAGCTTGTTCAGCGACTTGCAAGGCGGCAATCAACGCCTCAAACGCAATGTCAAAACAGCCTTTCAGAAAGATCCAACCATCTCTGATTCCATCACGCCACTCCTCAAGGACAGTGAGGCTCCCTTCCAAAAATTTTCGGCACTGGTCACAACCTTGATCTCGTCCACGTCTGAGACCATCACCATTGATCCGGTTCAATACTTCGACACTGGAACAGCCGCGATTGATCAGTTTGTCCCGATCAGTTCCGCCACCACCACGCTGCTCAACGAAACGTTGAAAATTCGCCAAAAACAAGTCAACCAAAGTCGAAATATCACCATTGGTATTATGGTCGTTGGATTGGTCTTTGGGTTCTTGCTGGCGTTTTTTATCGCTCGAACCATCACGCGCCAGGTCACCAGTATTTCACAATTGTTCAATGCGATTGGGATTGGTGATTTCGACACACGAGCTGAGGTTTACAGCGAAGATGAGCTTGGCCAGATGACGACTTCGCTCAACGCCATGCTTGAAAATATTCTCTCACTGATTCAATCACAGGAAGAACGCGAACAAATCCAGAACAGCATTATGAAGCTGCTGGATGAAATTGCCGGGGTGGCTGAAGGCGACCTGACTCAAGAGGCCGAAGTCACGGCGGAAATGACGGGCGCGATTGCCGACTCGTTCAACTTTATGATCGGTGAACTCCGGCGAATCATCAGCAACGTGCAGGAAGTGACGGTCAACGTCAGTGCCGCCGCCACCGAGGTCCAATCCACGACCGAACATCTCGCCGAAGGCAGTGAAGCCCAGGCGGTTCAAATTGTGGATACTTCAGCCGCTATCGAAGAAATGGCGGCATCCATCCAGCAAGTATCAGAAAATGCTGTGTTGTCAGCCAGAGTGTCTGAGCAGGCACGCGTCAATGCCAAACAAGGTTCGGAAGCGGTGCAAAAGACGATTTACGGTATGAATGGTATTCGCCAGCAAGTGCAGGAAACCGCCAAACGAATCAAGCGACTCGGTGAAAGCTCACAGGAAATCGGCGAAATCGTCCAGCTCATCAGCGACATTGCCGACCGAACCAGCATTCTGGCGTTGAATGCTTCAATTCAAGCCGCAATGGCCGGCGAAGCAGGTCGCGGGTTTGCCGTGGTCGCCGGTGAAGTCGAACGTCTGGCAGAACGGTCCGCCGAAGCCACCAAGCGTATCAGCACACTGATCAAAACCATCCAGAGCGAAACCAACGAGGCCGTGGCCGCCATGGAAACCACCACTCGGGAAGTCGTCGTCGGGTCTGAAGTTGCCAATGAAGCTGGAAAATCACTGGTTGAAATCGAAACCGTGTCAAACCGGCTGGCCGAATTGATGCAATCCATCTCGATGGCCACCAAACAACAGGCACGCGGTTCGGAATCCGTCGCCAAAGCCATGGGCGATATCTCTGACATTACACAGCAAACAGCCGCCGGTACAAAACAAGCCGCCGTTTCAATCCGCAAACTTTCCGAACTGGCCGATAACCTTCGGGTATCAGTCAGTACCTTCAAGCTGCCGTCAAATGGCCATGGAAGCGCCTATTAAACTCTGAAGGCATCGGGCTGGAGATGTCTTCAGCCCGATATCAGAACCTGGACAGAAGGAGTTTTCATGACCGGAACCGGCCAGTTGATGTCCCCCTCGGAACACAAGATTTGGCGGCAGTTCATTGAAAACCGGTGCGGTATTGATTTCGGTGAAACGCGGCTTCAGTACCTGTGCCGCCGGCTTTCGGAACGAATGCGCGCACTCAATATCACTGGCTTCCACCGATACTACACCTATCTAAATTTCAACGCTGAGAAGGAACAGGAATGGCCAAAGCTCCTTGAACTCCTGGTGGTCGGTGAAACCAGTTTCTTTCGCCACGAAGGCTCTTTTCTGGCCTTGCGAAATCTGGTCATTCCTGGATTGATCGCCAGGAAACAACAAACTGGCAGCCAGGGGCTGACGATGTGGAGCGCCGGATGTTCAACCGGGCAGGAAGCATATTCGATGACGATGACGGCGCTTGATCTGATTGATCCACAGAAAATCCAGGTTGAAACCCTGGGCACCGACATCAATACAACCGTCCTGGAAAAAGCCCGCACTGGCAAATATTCGCCGCTCGCGATTCGCTCTCTGCCGGCAGCCTATCGCAAAAAATATCTGACTGAACTTCGGCAGGATCGAGAAACAATCTATCAAGTCAACCAGTCAGTGAGAGACGGGGTTCAGTTTGGGCATCACAATTTGAAAACTATCGAACACAACCTGGTCCCCGGACAGGATGTCATTTTTTGCCAGAATGCATTGATTTACTTCACGGCAGAATTTCGACCGGTGGTCGTTCAGGCACTGTGCCAGTGTTTAAATCCAGGCGGCTTTTTGTTTCTGGCGCCAGGCGAAATTGTCGGGTTCAAACTGCCGGGAATCCAAAGCGTGAAAGCTGAAGATTCACTGGTTTTTCAACGGCTCTAAGAGTTGAAGCTGTTTTAGTTCTTAGCCCAGGAACTGGGTGTCGGCTCGTAGCCCAGGGTGAGTCTTCGAGCCCTGGGAATCGGGTTATTCCCTTTTCCCCGCCTGGCCAGCCGCCGCCTACGGCGGCTGGCCAGGCGGGGAGGGGAAAATCTGGATCTGACCCACATCCGGTGGTGGCGCGTCCAAAGCGACGCTGACCACCGGCTAACCTTGCTCCATCCCTGCGGGATGAGAACTAAAACCCGGTTCAACCCTTAACTGGCATTACTGACTCATTGCAAATTGATACACCTTAAACCGGTATCTGGGGCTAACCGAGGAAAGAGTATTTATGGTGAAAAAAATTGACCCGGAAATTCTGATGGGATTTATCGAAGAAGCCAAAAGCTATCTTCCAACCATCCTTGATTGCATTGACACGTTTAAGCACGACCCGGACCAGCTCGATGCGCTCGAAGAAGCCCACCGGCTGTTTCACAGTATCAAGGGAGCGGCTTCCATGGTTGGACTCTCGGCCCTGAGCCATGTTGCCTACTTTGCGGAAGAAGCCCTGGAAGAAATCGCCGCTGGTCAACTTGAATTCACGCCAGATACCACCACTGTTTTCCTGTTGACGGTCAGCCAGGTCGAATCCTATCTGGACGGAATACTGTCTGGGACACTCGATGATCAGGCCATCCTGGTGGAAGTGGTCAAAAGTTTTCGGCGACTCAAACACCTTCCGCCTTCGGGTGATGAAGCAGCCATTGAAACACTGGTCACACACAGCCAGCCCTCACCAGTGGAGCCACAATCGCAACCAGTGATGGCGGTCAAACCGCCAGTTGAAGAACACAAAACCCTTGAAATCAAACCAGTTGTCATCAGTACCGCTCGCCGGACAGATCATATTGACGAAGCATCGCTTGAGCTTCGCGAAGCCTTTTTGGAAGAAGCCGACGAACACCTCCAAAATATCACCCGTGTCCTGCGGTTGCTTGAAAAAGATGCGTCCAACAAAGGCTGGCAACAGGAAATCCGCCGCAGCGTGCATACCCTGAAAGGGGCCGCTGGGATGGTCGGGTTTCAAACCGTCAGCCGGCTGGCACATCGGATGGAAGATTTGCTGGATGCCGTCTATGAAGACGACCTGGAACTGACCACAGAAATTATCGCGCTGATCTTTGTCACCACTGATACCCTCGAAGACCTGCTCCACAAAGGCAGCGCCGAAGTCCGGGAACGCGCCGAAGATCTCTATCAACGCTTTGCGGCATTTCTAGGGACGGAACTCGCAGACATGGAACCGGTTTCAGGCGGTACCCGCCTTGAACCCCTGGGCCAGGAAAGCATGATTGACCTGGCGGGGATGATCCCAGAGCGGCGTCGGGAAGCCGACCAGTCGAAAGAGGATGAGCAGGCAGACCTTCAACGGCAGCCATCCCAGGTGGTGCGAGTACCGATTGAACGGCTGGATGAACTTGTCCGACTGGTCAGCGAACTCATCGTCAGCCGGTCCACCTTTGAACAGTATTTCAGAAAACTCAACCACGAAGTTGATGAACTCCGGTTGAGTGTCGGGCGGTCACAGCGCATTGCCAACCGGTTTGATACTGAATATGAAGTCAGTGCCCTGGGCAAAGGAATGGCATCCCTGGTCAATGTGGCGGCGGTTGGCGCTGGAAATGGGTTTACGATTTCAGCGTCTCCGGTAAAGCAAACCCACGGCTTTGACGAACTGGAATTTGACCGCTACACCGAATTTCACCTGCTCACCCGTGAACTCAGTGAAAATACAGGCGATATCAACGCCGTCAGCAACGAACTGCATAACACCATCGGCGATTTCGACAGCTATCTCAACGGCTTAAATCGGCTGACAAGCGAAGTTCAGGACAAACTGATGCGGTTGCGGATGGTGCCGGTCGGGTCATTGACAGCGCGGCTCCATCGCACGGTTCGGGTCACCGCCGAACATCAGGCCAAACTGGCGAAATTAACCGTTGAAGGCGAGCAGGTCGAACTCGACAAAACGGTACTCGAAGAAATTGCCGACCCGTTGCTGCACATCCTGCGCAATGCGGTTGACCACGGAATCGAACCTCCGGCCCTGCGCCAGGCACTTGGAAAACCAAAAATCGGACATATCCGGGTGCGAGCTTTTTATGAGGCGACGCAGGTGGTGATTCAGGTCAGTGATGACGGCGGCGGCATTGAACCGGAGGTCATTCGGGCAGCAGCAGTTCGCCGAGGCCATATTTCCGAACCCGAAGCCGCCCATTTGACGGATGAAGAAATTTATTCCTTCCTTTTTCTACCTGGATTTAGCACGGCATCAGAGGTCAGTGAAATTTCCGGTCGTGGCGTCGGCATGGATATTGTCAAAGAAACCGTGACCCGAATGAAAGGCACGGTGGCGATCCACTCCGTTCCTGGTCAGGGGATGACGCTGACCATTCGGTTGCCGATGACCCTGGCGATCCTGCGGGTCATTCTGGTTAAAGCCAGCACTGAGACGTTTGCGATTCCGCTGGCACCGGTGACCCGAATTTTGCGGATCGAAAAAGATGACATCGAACACATCGGGCAAAAAGAAGTGATTCGAGTTGAAGGCGAGGTGTATCCGCTCCTGCAATTGGGAACGGTGCTCAATCTCAAACAACCGGCGGATGAGACACTTCGCCGGGTTCCGGTGCTGATTCTCAACCTTGGTTCTCAGCAGATTGCGGTTGCCGTAGACCAGTTGCTGGAAGCTCGCGAAGTGGTAGTCAAATCCATGGGTAATCTCTTACAGCGTGTCCCTGGTGTCGCCGGCGCCACCCTGATGGGAGACGGCAGCGTTGTTCTGATTCTCAATCCAAATGAACTGGTCCGGACCACAACCCAGCCGGAAATCCAGCCCAGATCAGTTGTCAGAACTCCCGCCAAAACTCGCGAAGCCCTCCGCGTCCTGATCGTGGATGATTCGGTCAGTGTTCGTCGGGTACTTTCCAATTTCGTGCGCAATCAGGGGTGGACTCCGACTGAAGCCAGAGACGGCCTCGAAGCCCTTGAACTGCTGCAAAGCGGAACAATCAATCCAGATGTGGTGTTGCTCGACATCGAAATGCCGCGCATGGATGGCTATGAACTCACGGCCACGGTTCGGTCAAACAATGCCTTAAAGCACATCCCCATCGTGATGCTCACCTCTCGCGCCGGGGAAAAACACCGCCGCAAGGCCATGGACGTTGGCGCCACTGACTATCTGGTTAAACCCTATCAGGAAGAAGTGCTGCTGGGGGTAATGCGACGATTGACCCAGTAATACCAATCAGGGTTCAGGGTTCAGGGTTCAGGGTTTAAGGTTTAGGGAAAAGACAAAAAAGGACCTAAACTTGAAACCTCGAAACCCCGAAACCCCAAAATCAGCAGCAGGTCGTTTACGACCTGCCTCAATTCAACCACCGCTACGCGGCGAAAACCAAAAATAACCTGTATTCCTCCGTTGCGGAAAGATCACTTGAGTTTGACAATCACCGCCCGGAGGGCGCTGGAGAGTAGCCGGTGGTTTGCCGCTTTGGGCATACCACCGGGATTCGTGCCCATTTCCCTCGCGCCCGGATGGGCGCTGGAAGCTTTCTTCAGCAAAGTTTCGGTCCGACCTTTCCGCAACGGAGAACCTGTATTCGAAAACCCTGAACCCTGAACCCTGAACCCTGAACCCTGAACCCTGAACCCTGAACCCTGAACCCTGAACCCTGAACCCCGAACCCTGAACCCTGAACCCTGAACCCTGAACCTATGGGTGAACCAATTCGTGTCGTGATTGCTGATGATTCGCCGTTTGTCTGCCGACTGCTGGCCTCGTACCTGCGCTCTGACCCAGAGATTGAAGTGGTTGGGATCGCACAGGATGGGAAACAGGCCATTGAAATGGTGAGCCGGCTCCGGCCCAGTGCCGTGACGCTGGATTTGGGAATGCCGGTTGTTGACGGACTGGAGGCGCTCAAACACATCATGCACACACAGCCCACGCCAGTCATCGTCATCAGCGGCATCAGCAGCGAATCGGCCACCTGCACGCTCCAGGCACTTGAAGCCGGGGCCGTGGATTTCATTTTGAAATACACCCCAGGCACCGACACCAACCCGGAGGCACTCCGGCATGAAATTATTACCAAAGTCCGGGCCGCTTCCCGGATTCGGGTCATTCGATCATTAAAGGTTCAAAATGCTGGGGCTGGCAACCGGGTGAACGTACCGATTCTATTGAATCGCCTTGCAGAGCGAAAAACTGGGGAAAAGGTATCGCCTCCGGAAGCAAACCGACTGGTTGGTGGCGGAGTGATTGTGGTTGGGGCTTCCACTGGCGGCCCGGTAGCCTTGCGCGAATTGATTGGAAGTCTTCCGGGCGATTTACGAGCCACAGTTTTGGTGGTCCAGCATATGCCGGCCATGTTTACCAAAGTCCTCGCCCTCCAACTCAATCGGTCCGTCACCCTCAAGGTCAAAGAGGCTGAATCCGGGGACCCGCTCGAACCAGGCACCGTCCTGATTGCACCTGGTGGCTACCATATGCTGGTGGGGCCAGATTCCAGGATTCGGCTGACCGAAGGCCCGGAAATCGAAGGCCACCGGCCATCGGTTGATGTCACCATGCAGTCAGTGGCGCAGCTCTATGGTTCACGGACCAAAGGCGTGCTCCTGACCGGAATGGGGAAAGACGGCTCAATGGGATTGCTTTCGATCCGGTCCCGAGGCGGCAAGACCTATGTGCAAGACGCCGCCAGTTGTGTCGTCAATGGCATGCCGCAAAGTGCGATTGACCTCGGCGTCGTTGATTGCGTGGCCCCGCCCCAGGAAATCGCCCGGCGGTTGTGCCAGTCTTAATCGGGTTCAGGGTTCAGGGTTCAGGGTTCAGGGTTCAGGGTTCAGGGTTCAGGGTTCAGGGTTCAGGGTTCAGGGTTCAGGGTTCAGGGTTCAGGGTTCAGGGTCTTGTCATTACCCAAATTTTTTTGACTTGCCTCTAAACCTCAGCGAATTTAAAGAGTTACTGAAATTGTTTTTCGGCTATTGTCTGAGTTGACCACTGATTATCCTGAAAATCCCAGAACCCAGAATCAACAACTTACGAGGGCAATTGAGGCCCAATTTTAGAGAGCAGAAAAAATTTGGGTAATGACAAGGTTCAGGGTTCAGGGTTCAGGGTTCAGGGTTCAGGGTTCAGGGTTCAGGGTTCAGGGTTCAGGGTTCAGCGTTCAGGGTTCAGGCCATAATCAAAGCGAGCGCCTATGTCACAAAATACAGTCTCATCCACATCTCAACGGTTGATTCGGTGTGCGGTTGGCACCCAAACCTGCTGCCTGGAACTGGCTCTGGTACAGAGCGTCCAGCGAGCTGAATTGATGCAGCCCAACCTGTCAGAAGCTGGCCCCATCGGCTGGCTTCCAGGAAAAAATCAGTCATCCATTCCGGTTTGGCGGCTTGCAACCCGGCTGGGCCTCCCAGCAGATCCAAAAAACCAGACAGGATCAATTATGGTCCTTCATCACAAAAGTCATCCCTGGGCGTTGATGGTTGATCGAATGATGGGAATCGTAGACGCACCGGTTGACACCATTCTGCCAGTTCCAGAAATGGTTGATCGGGCAACAAACCACATTTTTCGAGGAATTGTCCGGGTTGAACAGGAATTGATTTTGTATCTGGAACCAGAACGACTTCACCCGGAAGAAGTCAATCCACTTCCCGTAATCACAGATCGTCAACTCTCGCCGCATTCAAAGACATCAGCCACCTCGACAGCGTCCAAACAAAGAAAAGGTCAGATCCTGCTTTTTTCAGTTGGAACTGAATCACCCTTTGAGCACCCAATCACCTTTGGGCTGAGCATTACCCAGGTTGCCGAGATTCTTGAGCGACCAGCCATGACCCGGATTCCGATGGCGCCAAAGCATATTCTGGGTCTGGTCAACTGGCGAAACCAGCCGGTACCAGCCATTGATTTTGGCCACTTGTTTGGATTGGGCGCCGCACTGTTTGAAGAAAATACCCGACTCTTAATTGCCCGAACCTCAGCCAGCGGCGAACTGGTGGCAATTCCAATCCAGCCTTCGGTCAAAGTTCAAAGTCTCCCCCTGCCCTATCAACCATCTCGGAAAGAAATTCCGGTCAATACGACGCTGGCAAAAGGGATTTTTACCCTTCGTAACGAAACCCTGGTTATTCCAGATATGAATGCGTTTGGAGGCTGCTGAAGACAGTGGGCTGAAGACTCGCAAGCTCGGGGCAATCAAAGGGATGAGGGATGAAGGATGAGGGATGAAATAAAACCAGTTCTTCAGCCCTGAGCCCCAAGCCCTGAGCCCGTTGTCTTCAGCCCGAGTTCTTCAGCCCGATGCTTTCAATATGCCACCAAACGGGCTGACGAATGACCATTTTTTGGCGCCTGGCTGGGCAATGAACCATTCCCTGAATCAAGTAGCTGGAACCCACCTGGCCCTTGATTCCCTCCATACCAGGTGTTCGTCCTGGCTAGTCCTTTCCACCTTCACGTATCCGCCAGACATCACACACCTGAAAGCACCTGCAAATAACTGAAAAACAAAATCTTAGCTGATTATATCCTCTCAAACCCCAATCTTTGGCTCCTACCTGTCAATGATTGATGACTGACATTTCATCAACTTATCCTTTCAGGCCCCGAAATTGCTTCATCAGTTTATTCTGCCTCAGTCCCCCTAATTCCTCATTCACCTGGAGCCAGTTATCATGCCTGCAACCGTGATTTCTTCTGAAGAAGCCGAGCGGTTGGCAACCCTCTATCAGTACAATGTTTTGGATACGGCACCCGAACCGGCCTTTGACCGCATTACCCAACTGGCGGCTCGCTGGTTTCAGGTTCCAATTGCCTTGATTAGCCTCATTGACAAAGATCAGGTATGGATTAAATCCTGCTTTGGGATGGAGCCAACCTCAGTTCGACGAGAAGAAACACTTTGCGCCCAGGCCATTTTGTCGGCTGAACCGCTCATTATTCCCGATGCGGTCGCCAACCCACGGTTTTCTGAAAACCCCAAGGTCATCGGACCTCCCTACATTCGATTTTATGCCGGTGTCCCGCTCACCATGGCCAATGGACATCGGGTTGGAACCCTCTGCATTATTGATACAGCGTCTCGCCAGTTTTCGAGCGAGGAATGTGAACGGCTCCAGGATCTGGCCATTCTGGTTCAGGATCAGATTGAACTGAGAACCAACCGCCTGGCCCCAGGCTACGCTGAAGCCACCCTCAAAAAATACAATCAGGTACTGGTCGAACTCGCCGGCAGTCAGGTCTTGACCCGAGGCAATCTCAAAGCAAGTTTGCAAAAGCTCACATCCACCACGGCGCAAACACTTCGGATCGCACGTGTGAGCGTGTGGATGTATGCCGAAAATGATTCGAAAATTCGCTGTATTGACCTGTTTGAACTCGATACTTACCGACATAGTGAAGGCTTTGAATTGCTGGCCAACCATTATCCGGCCTATTTCAATTCACTTGAAGTTGAACGAGTCATTGCCGCCCACGATGCTTGCTCAGACCCTCGAACGAAAGAATTTGCCGATACCTATCTCTATCCGTTTGGCATTACGTCTATGTTGGGTGCTCCCATCAGGTTGGGCAATCGGAAACTCGGGGTTCTCTGCCTTGAACATATTGGGCCGCCACGCCGGTGGACGGTTGAAGAACAACAGTTTGCGGCATCGGTGGCTGACCTGATCACGGTTGCGATTGAGGCCGCCGAACATCGCCGGGCCGAAATCGCCCTCCGCACATCCGAACAATATTTGCACCATATGCTTGAACATATCGGGCTGATTGCGGTGCAACTGGATCAGCAAGGCAAAGTCACTTTTTGTAATCACTATTTGCTCGAAGTCACCGGGTATCAGAAAGCACAGGTCATTGGAAAAAACTGGTTTGAGCAATTTTTACCGGCTGACCTGCGTGTTCAAGCAGCCACCCAGTTTCGCACCAACCTTGCCCAGCAAAAAATCACCCTGCACAAAGAACGGGAAATTGAAACAAGCACTGGCGAACGTCGGCTGATTTCGTGGTACAACACCCTGTTGTTTGGACCTGCGGGCGATGTCGAAGGCACGGCCAGCATCGGCATTGATATTACCGAAAAGAAACGGGCCGAAGATACGCTTCGCAATAGTGAAGCTCGGAACCGCATTCTGCTGGATTCAATTCCGGATGTCATGTTTCGACTGAGTCAGTTGGGAAATACCCTTGAATACCGACCTGGAAAAGACATTGACCCATTTGGAGTAACTGAGGACATCATTGGGACAAACGTGTTTGAATGGATGCCCGATGAAGCTGGCCAGCAGGTGATGTACCAGATGAAACGGGCGCTCCAAACCGGCGAGGTGCAAAGTCTTGAGTTTCAAACCATTGTGGGAACCATCGTTCGTGACTACGAAGCCCGATTTGTCGTCAGTGGTGACAATGAAGTTCTGGTCATTGTCCGTGATATCGTCAAACGCAAGCAAATTGAAAATGCACTCCGCCAGGCACGAAATGAGTTGGAAATTCGGGTTCAGGAACGCACCGCCGAGTTGGAAAAAACCAACCTGGCTCTGCGCCATGAAATTATAGAACGCAAACAATTTGAGCTGGCTTTGAGTGAGAGCGAGGAACGGTATCGCGAACTGTTTCAGAATTCCCCGCTCGGCATTTATCGCTCAACCACTGATGGCCAGATTCTGATGGCCAATCCGGCCATGATTCGCATGCTGGGGTACACGTCGTTTGAGGAATTGAAAGATCGGAATTTAAATAATAAAGCCGATTTCACCCCTGAATTTTCACGCAGCCAGTTTCTGCAGATGATGTTACAAAACAACGAAGTAACGGGGCTGGAAACATCCTGGCGGCGGCGTGATGGAACCACGATTTTTGTTCGGGAAAATGCCAGAGCCGCGTTTACACCAGATGGCACGCTCCTGCACTTTGAGGGAACAGTCGAAGACGTCACCAAGCACAAACAGGCCGAACTTGAACTCCGGAACAGCCAGGAGCGGTATCAGATTTTGTTTGAAAGCAATCCGTTCCCGGTTTTTGTCTTCGACGCTGAAACCCTGGGCTTTCTGGCGGTCAATCAGGCGGCGGTCAGTCATTACGGGTATACCCTGGCAGAATTCTTGTCAATGACCATCAAGGAACTCTGTCCTGAGGAAGAGCTGACCAGCCAACTTGAATTACCGGCAGCACTTGCGCCTCAAACTGAAGTTCAAGGGATGTGGCAACACCGGAAAAAAGATGGCACGGTCATTGACGTTGAATTGACCACCCACTCCATGTTGTTTGAAGGCCGACCGGCCCGAAGCGTCATTGTCAACGACATCACCGACCGCAAACAGGCAGAAGCCGCCCTGCGGCAAAGTGAGGAGCGGTATCGTGACCTGTATGAAAATGCCAACGACATGTTTTATACCCACGATTTACAGGGGAGATTCACCTCGTGCAATAAAGCGACCGAACGGGTCTCCGGCTATTCACGGACGGAAGCGCTGACCCTGAGTATTGCCCAGGTTGTGGCGCCCCAGGATGTTGAGTTTGCCCGGGAAATGATACTGGCCAAACTCTCAATGAATACCCCGACGACCTATGAACTCAACTTTATTACCAAGGATGGTCGGTGCATTCCGACTGAGGTCAGTTCTCGATTGATCTTTAAGGATGGAAAACCAGTCGGGGTTCAAGGCACGGCCCGCGATATCACCGAACGCAAACAGGCTGAAGAGATGGTCAAACTGGCCCGCGACAGCGCGCTCGAATCCGCCCGGTTAAAATCCCAGTTTCTGGCCAACATGAGCCATGAAATCCGTACACCGCTCAATGGTGTCATTGGAATGACGCGTCTTCTCTCCGACACCAAACTCACCCCCAAACAACAGGACTATGTTGAGACGATTCAACACAGCGGCGACACATTATTGACGATCATCAATGAAATCCTCGATCTTTCCAAAATCGAGGCTGGCAAGGTCACGATTGAGTCAATTCCATTCGCACTGGAGTCGGTCCTCCAGCAAACCTACAAAGTCGTCAGCGAACGTGCCCAGAGTAAGGGATTGGAACTTGTGCTCCAGGTTGCCCCTAACGTCCCTCAGGAATTAAAGGGGGATCCAGTTCGACTTCGCCAAATTTTGATGAATCTGGTTGGGAATGCCGTCAAATTCACGGAACGCGGAAAAGTGACCATTCAGGTTAAGCAGGTGCGTCAAACTGACGACACCGTGATCATCCGCTTTGAAGTCGCTGACACCGGGATTGGCATTGCACCCGAAGGATGCAAAGTGCTGTTTCAACCTTTTGCCCAGGCTGATGGCTCAACGACCCGCAAATATGGCGGTACGGGATTGGGGCTCGCCATTTGTAAGCAGTTGACTGAGTTGATGGGCGGGCAGCTTGGGTTTGAAAGCACCGTGGGTCAGGGCAGCACGTTTTGGTTTGTGGTCCCGCTCCAAAAACCAGACCACCCAGCCGAGGCGATGCCTCTTGAAGCCACCCCGCTCAGCAACCTGCGGCTGGTGGTGGTGGATGATGACCTGAAGTCCGCCGAAATGCTGCAGCATCAGCTTTCCCTCTGGAAGATCCAGACCCAATGTGTCACCAGAGAATCACAGGCCCTTGAACTGTTACACCTGGCCGCTGATCAGGGAACCCCCTTGCCCGCCATCATCCTGGACCTGAAATTGCCCGAACTGCTGGGCCTGGAACTGGTCCATCTCATTCAGACTGATTCCCGGCTGGCTGAGACCACACTCATTCTTCTGGCTCCATCCCAAGTCGTCTTGACTGACGAGGAGGGAATGCTCTCGGGCCTGGAACTTATCCTCACCAAACCTGTTACGCCGTCGGCGCTCTACAATTGTTTGTTAAAAATAGCGGACCCATCACGAAAAACCGGCAGCCTGCCCTGCGCCTCGGCCCTGGCGTTGGGTGAGTCAAAAGTCAAAACTGGGCCGCTGGGTCAACCTCGCGTGCTGGTGGTTGAAGACAATCGGGTGAACCAGGTCCTGGCCAAGATCACGCTTGAAAATCTTGGGGTTCGGGTTGAAATTGCCGAGGATGGATTTAAAGCCCTTGAAGCCTGTGCCAAAACCGCCTTTGACCTGATCTTTATGGATTGTCAACTTCCGCTCATGGACGGATTTGAAACCACGGCGGTCATCCGCGAGGAAGAACTTTTAATTGACCGGCATGTTCCAATCATTGCGCTAACGGCCAATGCCATGCGCGGAGATCGGGAACGATGCCTGGCGGCAGGAATGGACGACTACGTTAGTAAACCCTTTCAACCTGAAGATTTTCAGGCCATTCTCCAGCGCTGGGTAACCAAAGTGGCTCAACCGTCCGAACCCGCCACCTCCAGACCAGCCCTTTCAGAACCAGTTCCCAGAACCAGTGACCAACCATTTCAACTCAATGAAAAAGTGCTCAATCCTCACGCGTTGCAACAACTCCTGACATTAGGCGAGGATGACGCTTCGTTTTTAAATGAGTTCCTGGAAATGGCTTACCCCAATTTTGCAGAGCACATTACGGCCTTGCATCGGGCAGCTCACCACACCAAACGCGAGAAACTCCGGGAAACCGCGCATTCCCTCAAGGGTGCCGCCGGCACCATTGGGGCGGTGGTCATGGTGAAGATATGCCAGCAATTGGAGAAAGTCGCCGAGGAAGCCCCAACCGCAGCCATAAAAGACCTGATCATTCAATTAGAACAAGCCTTAACTCAGGTAAAAAATGAAATGACTGCTTATCTAGGAAACAAGCTGTTATGAATCCAATCACTGAATCCACCCAAACCTGTCGCGGAAGTATTCTGATCGTTGATGATAATCCAGTGAATTTAAAGTTGCTCTCAGGGATGCTGGTCGAGAAGAATTTTCACGTCAAAGCCGCGATCAACGGGCGCCGCGCACTGGCGCAAACCGAGTTTATGAAACCGGAACTGATTATGCTGGACATCAGCATGCCGGATATTGATGGGTATGAAGTCTGTCGCCAACTCAAAGCCAACGAGACCACACGTGACATTCCAATCATCTTCATTAGCGCCCTGGATGAAGTGATTGATAAAGTCAAAGCCTTTCAAGTCGGAGGAGTTGACTACGTCACCAAACCATTTCAGTTTGAAGAGGTCCTCGTTCGGATTGAAACCCAGTTGCAAATGTCCCGATTACAAAAAGAACTCATCAGCAAAAATGAGGCTCTCTTGCGAAAAAACGAGGAGTTAGTTCAGGCTAACCGACGGGCAAATCTGATTTTTTCTGCAATGTCGGAAATGCTGCCGGGTTCGGTGCTGGATGGAAAATACCGGCTGGAGAAAAAAATTGGTGAGGGTGGCTTCGGCGCCGTCTATCAGGCGACCCACCTTGGGCTCAATCGGTCCGTGGCGATCAAAATCTTTCAGCCTTCCCGGCGTACCGATATGTTGAAAGAACAAAACCGGTTCCGGTTGGAAGGAATTTCCGCCTGTCGAGTCAATCACCCAAATGCGATTTCGATCCTGGATTCTGGATTAACCTCTGAAGGTGTGACCTATCTGGTGATGGAACTCCTGGAAGGCCAGACTCTGGCTCAGGAATTACGGCAAAAGAAAACGCTCTCGGCAATGCGTTGTGCCGAGGTGTTACTTCCAGTCTGCGAGGTACTCGATGTGGCTCACAAAGCCGGCATCATCCATCGCGATATCAAACCCGAAAATATCTTCCTCCACCAGACACAAAATGGTGAAGTCATCAAGCTGGTTGACTTTGGAATTGCCAAATTGTTTGGGGATGCCAACGAGGAGTTTGACAGTTTGACCATGCCCGGAACGGTCATCGGAACACCGGCTTACATGTCCCCTGAACGCCTGAGCAATCAGTCTTATGACGGCAAAGCCGATGTGTATAGTTTAGGCGTGATGCTGTATCAGATGTTATCCGGGCAAGTTCCCTTTAAGGCCAACGAGGGCGATCCACTGGTTGTCTCTCTGCTGCAAATCACCCAGGAACCAATCCCGCTTCGTGAGGTCAATCCCGAAGTCCCACAAGCAATTGCCGACGTTGTGCGTAAAACCTTACATAAAAAGCCAGCCCATCGCCCGTCGGTTCAGGAATTTATGGGGGAATTTATTGAAGCGTTACAAAGCGGGGCGGATGGTTGAGAACCAGGGCGGAAGACTATAAGCGCCAGGATAAGGATTTGAGGCCCGCAGGGTCGTCGTGTAATAGCCGTGGTGCGAAGCCCACGGTCACGGCCAGGACGAGATCCAAACCCTACAAGATCGTCGTTCAATGCCAACGGAAAGGACACGGGTTTTCTTATCCTGGCGCTTATGGGACGGAAGAAGTCGGGATGAAGACATCGGGATGAAGACATCGGGCTTGGGGTTGAAATACCCGTTTTCTTCAGCCCGTTTTCTTCAGCCCTGGCTTCAAAACCGGAATGACAGTTCGGCGTATCCAAAATGTCCGTTCTGGCCGCTGGGATAGATGGATGAAACCACTCGACCGCCAAACATTTGACCGTAGTAAAAGGAAAGACTGAGTCGCGACGACACCTGGTAATCCACGCTGATATCCAGCAATGCGCCCAGACTTCGGTAATTACTCGATGGGCGTCCGACATAGCCAAACGTTTGTTTTTGAAAAGCACCACCACCGACATACCACAGATCCTTGCGGCTACTGAGCGCCAGACTGTGGAAATCTGAGCGAAGGTTGAGTTTCTTGGTGGGACGAACAATCACTTCGGCAAAAATGTCCTGATTATTCATCATATTAAAGAATGGGGTTCGGGCATAAATACGTGGGGTTGGCAACACTTGAAAGAACGTCCCATGTTCGTTGTCCGTGGGGTCATCGTCACCTGTGCTGTGGGTATATCCGGCTCGAATCCAGGGATTCCACTTCATTTCGGGTTGATAGCCAGCTTCAGCCACAATCGAACCTGCCCGATGGTCGAGGTTTCCCCAGCTTCCAAACTGCCCGGCGCCCCACACGAGTACATCAGCTTTTCCCTTGCCAAGCTTGAAGTCACGAACGTAGTGCCCACCAATGGTTGTCACATTGATATCGTTTTGGCGGTCGGCTTCGCGGGCTGTGATTGAACGATTGTCGGTTTTGAGCACGGATCGAGTATCGCGATAATACATGCCAAACACACGCGCTTCGCCCTGATGCTGGGTCTTGTCGCTCACTTTGTGGGCATGGAGCGCTTTGTTAAACGACGCATACACGACACTCACGCCAGGAATCTGACGCATTCCATCAAGCTGAAACACCCCTTCCGTTGGTCGAGCGACCAGAACCGTGACATTGGTGGTCGAAGTGCCAAAGGAAAGCTGCCCACCGTCGAGGCTTCGACCAACGTGGGTAAATCCAAAGGGCCCAATCAACCGCTCTTGAATGCGAGTCCTTTTCAGTGCTCCGATGGTTGGATCGGTCGCTGATAGTTCCGCCCCTTCACTAAATTCAAAACGTCCGATCTTAATGCCGGTGTTGAACTTCTGGCCTTTGATGCCCCACCGCAAGTACGCCTGCTTCAGGAAAATACTGGCTCGTTCGTCCCCACTCCCGGCAGCATATGTCCCGCCGAGGCCAAGGGCGCCTTGTGGGGCAGGCGCAATCGCATTGCGCGGCAAGCCAATCAATGACGGAAAAGCTGCCTCGGCTGCCCATTCAATGGAATGGGTATCATTGAGGGAATGTTTTCCCTTGAGGGCAAACCGAAAGATTGTTCCCACAAAATCCTGCTGACTGTCGCGACTAGGAACATCAAACCAGCCCCAGTTTTCATACCGTGTCCGCAAACTGCCGGTGAATTCAATTGAGCCTTTTTTAATCAAGGGTGGCGGATCACCTTGTTGAGCCTGAACTTGTGCCATTTCCGCCCAACCACTGCTAAACACTACCAGAACGACCATCAACCAGAGATAAAACTTGCCGCTCATTGTTTGCCAGAGATTTTTCATGGGATTGTTTCCTTATTTATGAAGGTGATTTTTCAAGCTGTGGAAATGAAGAGGTTCTGATATGGAAAAGCAGTTCACCCAGTACTGAGTGGGAACTACTTGTGTTGAACCGATTTTTTCCATGCAAACGCTACGCCGAAACGACCTCATACCTTGGAAACATCCGGTATGTGTTGAAAACAAAAAAGTTGCACCCAAGATGCAACTTTTCTCATGCCAACCTGCTGATTTTTTGAAAGCTAAATTCTTTTATTCAATCGCGAATTTTGCCCCAACCAGATGCAAAATAAACCACTTCCCTGAACCTGGGTTGGAATTTAGCGATAGGCTTTATCGTTGACCCTTTTTTTGTTCCTCCAGAAAGCGCTTGCGGTCGCGTTCCAGCCAGACATCGAGATCAACCGAGGCTTTTTCAAGTTCGTCGCTATTGATCAAACCCCGCCGGAGCGCCTCAAAAAACGCCCTCGTTCGCAAGTTATAGGCCAGCTTTTCAAACGCTTCGTAGTCGGTTCCTTCCGCACTGGCTGGGAAAAGCTTTTCATAAAGCGTCGCCAGCCGGCTTTCGACGCCGCGTTGGGAGAGGCTGCACTTGCGGGCAATCGCCCAGTTGGAAAGCCCCAACGCCAGATAGTACAGGGCTTCGGCTTCAAATTCGGTCAGCAGTGGACGCTTGAACGAATCTTTAAACGCCGGGTCAATCATATCGGCGCCGTCTTCGAGCACCGCCGCAATAAAGCGCAAAAACCGAGATTCCGGATTGTTCTTGTGGATAAACCCGTATGGCGGCGGCGGTTCAAGCGCTTTGATCATTTTGCGAATCTCGTTGATGTAGATTTCGTGAGGAAACTGTGTCCAGAAAATGATTCGCGCCTGCGGAAATGACCGCCAGATGGTTCGTGCCGCTTTGACACCCGATAATTTCGGCATCTGGATGTCCAAAATTGCCAGCGATGGACGGTGTTTGAGGGTGAACTCGACGGTTTGTTCCCCATCTTCGGCTTCGAGAATCGGAGCATGGGTTGGGAATTCACGTTCGAGCAGTTCGCGCAGGTAATGACGTTGCGCCGGATTGTCTTCTGCAATGAGGATGGCCATAAGGTAGGGTTCGGGGTTCGGGGTTCGGGGTTCGGGGTTCGGGGTTCGGGGTTCGGGGTTCGGGGTTCGGGGTTCGGGGTTC
>JACQXX010000049.1 GCA_016208495.1 Acidobacteriota bacterium
AAAAGGACATAGACCCATCTTCTCTCAAAAAGAGAAGTACAATCTCATTGCATTGCAATGATTTCCAGGATTAAATAGGAATACGATTCGGCCTAAGATGTTAGGATTCCAAAATAACAGAACCAGTCAACGTGAGTCAACTGATGATTCCTGCGGAAGAGATCAAAAAGAAATGGAAAAATATGCTGCTTTATGAGGGAAGGTTTTTTCAGGGAAGTGTCACTGACAAAAAAGAAGAACGAAAAACGAAAAGCGGCGTCAAGTGCGCCGCACTCCAAACCTTATAGCAGTTTTCAGGTGAACGCAGTACACACATTTCTTGCATCCACAGGACTTCAAAGACATATTTGTCATTCGTTCATTTAAGAACTGCTATAGGGACTGTTTGGAAATTCAGTGTTTGAACCTGCGAAGCGGGTGGAAGGCTCGTAGCCCAGGGTGAGTCTTCGAACCCTGGGACTACGTGCCATTCCGAAGTGAGCCTCCGAAGGAGGCGCCGGCAGTCTTCGATCACAGGTGCGACACCCGCTGCGCGGGTTTGAACCAGGAAAGGGTCGGTTCCCCGGACTCCGCTGCGCTCCATCCGGGGCTACGAGCCGGCCACCCGCTTCGCGGGCTCAAAGAACAATTTTCTTTCAAATCAATACCTTACGGAAATTCCAGGAATTTCCAAACAGTCTCTCAGACCTGCATTCGTTCAATCAAATGAAAGACTTCGTCAAACTGGTATTCTTTGACCTTTTGGCGCAGCTCATCGGCTAAGTCCGGGTCGAGTTCGCTCATTTGATCAATGATGCTCTGGGCACCCATTAAATCTCCAAGCGTCAGGGCACGATTCAACTCCGCAATCCATTCGGGTGGAAGCTGGGCAAAACGCTCGGTGGTCAATGCCGTTTCCGAAGGCGGAACATACACCGGCGCTTCGTCCTCAACAATAAATTGAATTCCAAGATGTTCGGTTAATTTGTCGAAAATGGTCTGTTCCCGATAGGGCTTGGTGACAAAGTCATCGCATCCGGCTTCTAAAATTCCCTTTCGGTCATGCTCAAAGGCACTTGCCGTCAACGCAATAATCACCGTGTGCGGTCGCCGCAAGGACCGGCTGCTGGCTTTTCCCCCGCCAGCGTCAGGGCCAGGCGATTTATCAAAATGTAGTTTGTTTTCGGCTTCGCGAATAAAGCGCGTGGCGGCATAGCCGTTCATAACCGGCATGCGCAGATCCATCCAGATTAAATGCGGATGCCAGCCGGACCAGACTTCGCAGGCTTCGCGCCCGTTGACAGCTTCACGCACCTGAAATCCAATCGGAGAAAGCAACTTATTGAGCAACAACCGGTTTTCCGCCACATCATCAACCACCAGAATGCGATAGGTGGGCTGACCAAAGGTAATGCCGCGAACCCGCCGGGATTGGGTGGGTTTAATGGCGTCGTTGACGGCTGGCAACGGGAGTTCAAACGTAAAGATTGAACCCTTTCCAGGTGTGCTGCGCACCCGAATGTCACCGCCCATCAACTGAATAAACGTCCGGCTGATGGCCAGCCCCAGCCCCGTGCCTTCGGCTGATTTTCGCCCGCTGGCGGCCTGGACAAACGGCTGAAACAGGTTGGTGAGTTCGTCTTCGGCAATTCCCTGCCCTGTGTCTTCAACTTCAAACTCAAGTAGATCGCCATTCACCTGCACCCGCAGGGCAACCCCCCCGACTTCGGTAAATTTCACTGCATTGCCAAGTAAATTGATCAAGACCTGGCGCAGTTTGCCTTCATCTCCCTGGACAAATGTCGGAAGGGCCGGATCCAGATCAAAGATCAACCGGAGGCCCTTGGCCTGTGCCCGAACCTGAACCATTTCACGGATTCCCTTGAGCAGGAGCTTCAAATCAAAGGGCTCCAGCACCAATGAGAGTTTTCCGGCTTCAATCTTGGAAATTGAGAGCACATCATTGATGAGTTCAAGCAAATGCTCGCCGCTCCGTAAAATGACCGCCAGATTCTCGCGGTGCTCAGCCAGCAGTTGCTGATCACGTTCCATGAGCTGAGCAAACCCCAGGACAGCATTGAGCGGGGTGCGGAGTTCATGGCTCATGTTGGCCAGAAAAGTGCTCTTGGCGCGACTGGCCTGCAGGGCTTCTTCTTTTGCTGCCAGGGCTTCTTGTTCTGAGTGAAGCGCCCGGCTTTCTGAAATGGATAACTGCTCGATATTGAGTGCCAGTTCGGCATTCTTTTTGGCAATTTCAGCATTTTTGCGGTCAAGCTCGTCGTTGGTCAGGGTCAACTCAGCCGTTCGCGTGGCAACCTTGCGTTCCAGTTCTTCATTCTGGCGCTGGAACGAACGTAATTGCCAGTGCATCACCCACCAGGCCAAACCAATCACTCCGGCAAGATAAATCACATACGCCCACCAGGTTCGCCAGGGAGCTGGTCGGATTTGAAATGATACTTCAACCGGTCCGCTGATATTTCCAGCGTAGTCGCGCCCCCAAACTCGAAAGGTATAGGTATTTTCCGGCAAATTGGTAAACACACGCTGTGGCGTAGCTGACCAGTCGGTAACAACAGCATCATAGCCGACGAGTTGGGTCTGGTAGCGGGTGTCCGACTCCCGGAAAAAACTCAGCAAGGCATATTCAAAAACCAGATTGTTCTGGCTATAACCGAGCGACTGGCCAGTGAGCTGCTCCAGGCTGACGGGATTGTTATTGAGGAGGGTGGTTTCAATAAATAGCGGTTTCCGTCGGCGGTCGTTCACTTCCTGGGCCGGGTCATAGAGGGCAACTCCAGCCAGAGTTCCGGCCCAAATCCGACCATGACTGTCCACCAGCGACGCGCCACGGGTACACTCATTGCTGGGCAGGCCGTCATCGGTGGTAAACGTGTAGCAGTCAAACTCAGCCAGTTGATTTGGGCGCAAAGCCTGTGGGGTCAGCCGGGTAATGCCTTTTTTGGTAAAGAGATACAGCCGTTTCTGGCTGTCTTCGCGGAGTTGATTCACCGTATTGCTCAACATCCGTGGGTTTTGTTCTTTGGTCATTGATTCCCATGGGCTTCCAGGTCGAGCCACATTGCAACGCCACACCCCGCCACCTTCCGTTCCGGCCCATAACCAGTAACTGCCATCAGCCGAGACGGTGCTCAACAAGCTCAGAACTGGATGAGTGGGCCCATTTGTCACCGCCGTAAATTTCAATTCCGATTGAAAGTCCAGTCGTGCCAGCCCACTATCCGTTCCAACCCATAAACTCCGCTCACCAGATGCAGAAACAGTTTCGGTCAAACATCGAGCGACACGATTTGGAAGCCCGGTCTGCATGTCAAAAATCAGCCAGGGAGATCGCTGGCCTAAACTCCCGGCTCTGACCGATGGCGAAATGGCGCCCTGCAATGAGAGCCGGGCAACCCCCGCATCAGTGGCAACCCACAGGTACCGTTCGCCGCCTGGGAGCACACTCTGATGCAGCCCACGCACAATATTGTGGGGTAGGCCATTGGTGGTGTTGTAAATCGTCCACTTTCCAGTTTCCAGGCAGGCCAGTCCTCCCCCGTAAGTCCCAACCCAGAGGGCTTTGGTACCTTCACGTGAGGCGGTTTCGAGCACGCTGTAGGCAACATTGGTGGGTAATCCCGTGCCAGAGTTAAAGAGCGTCCACTGTCCGCGCTCCAGTCGGGCCAGTCCGCTGTCAGTACCAGCCCAGATGATAGAATTTCCATCCGTGCTCTTTGTTTCAAGCAAGCTGTACACCAGATCATTTGGCAACCCGGTTCGAGTATTGAACGCCGTCCATTTTGCCTGTTCCAATCGGGCTAACCCGCCACCAAGGGTGCCAATCCACAAGGTTCGAACCCCCGTTTCAGCTTTGCTTTCCAACAGGCTGTAGACGACGTTGTTGGGCAAGCCAGACCGTGTGTCATACACCGAAACCGTATAATCCTTCTGAAGTGTGGTTTGAATCGTCGTTGATAACGGAATGGGAACCGCCCGTTTTTCGTTGCGTTTCTCGTCCAGTCGGATCAACCCGCCCCCATAGGTTCCGATCCAGAGGGTGCTTTGTCCGGTTATTGACCGGGTTTCAAGCAAGGTCAACACAATGTTGTTCGGAAGCCCTGACTTCACATCAAAGGTGGTCCACTCGCCATTTTCAAACCGGGTCAAGCCGCCGGATGTCCCAACCCACAGCGTCCGGGTGCCGGTTGAAGATGTGGTTTCAAGCAAACTCAGCACTCCGTTGTGCGGCAAGGCCCCGGACTCAACCGAATAGACCGACCATTCGCCTTGTTCAAAACAGGCCAGCCCACCGCCATCAGTACCGACCCATAATTGTCGGTTTCCACTGGCCCCTCGCGTTTCAAGCAAACTCAGCACCCAGTTATTTGGCAAACCGGATTTGGTGGTGTAATGCGTCCACTTTCCGGCTTCCAGACAGGCTAATCCATTGCGAGTCCCAACCCAGATCATGCTCTGGCCAGAAATGGACCAGGTTTCCACCAGGCACCGCACCTGATTGCTCGGCAAGGCGCCACTCGCTTCGGTAAAGGAATGCCATTCGCCATTTTTGAATTGCAGGACACCGCCACCATCCGTGCCAAACCAGATACTGCCGTCGCTGGCGACAACCATGGCGCGGACATTGTTTGAGATGGCTCGATTTGGAAGATCAACCCTGACCCAAACGCGTCCGTTGTAATAGGCCGGCCCATCCTGAGTTGCGACCCAGAGATAGCCTTTCGGGTCAAAAGAGAGTTTCTGAATTGAATTCTGGGGCAATCCGTCACGTTCGGTGATGGTTCGAAAAACCGGCAGCCCAAATGGAGCATTCGGTGCCAGGGCAGCCACACCTGGGGCAACCGGCAACAATTGACTTTCCAGCGATTGAGGGAAGTTTGACGGAGAAAACGACTCGGCCTGGGGTTCAGCTCCAAAGCAATACCCAATCCAGACGGGCACCACGAGTAAGGCGACCACCACGACGCGCCACATCCACCCAGAAACAGGGAAACTGGAAAACCGGCAGGGCTGGTGCTGATCTTTGGCCTGGGGCATGGAATTGTTTGAAGGGAAAAATCAAGAATCGTTTGGGGTAGCGATTTTCAAGCGGTTAGGAAAACCACGGTTGAATCTTACAGCAGTCCTTGTATGATTGACTATTTCCTGAGGCTGGTCGAATTTGCACCTGAACGATTGAGCCAATCATATCCACTGACCGGGCACGGCTCACTATAACTGAATCAGCCCAATATCTCGAATAAATTATCACTGAATTTACATGTCCTATCGCATTTTGGTCGTTGATGACGAAACTGGTATCCGTGACTCGCTGCGGGGGGTCCTCGAAGACGAGGGCTTCTCGGTGGATCTGGCTTCAACAGGCGAAGACTGCCTGCAAGTTATTGAAAAACACGCCTATCATTGCATTCTGCTGGACATCTGGCTGCCTGGAATGGATGGCATGGCCGTCCTTGAACGCATCCGGGCGACCCATCCCGAAACGGCAGTGGTGATGATTTCAGGCCATGGCACAATCCAGATGGCGGTGAAGGCCACTCGACTTGGAGCCGCCGACTTTATTGAAAAACCGCTCCATATCGAAAAAACCCTGGATGCCATTCGCAATGCGATCAAAGCCCACGCTCGAATGCTGGAAACAGCATCGCGAGAGAACGGCGCCGGACGTGAAAATGGTCACCAGCGCGACCACCTGATCATCGGAGACAGTGTGCCGATGCGGGCGCTCCGCCAGCAAATCGCGCTTGCCGGACCAACCAACGGGCGGGTATTGATTTATGGCGAAACCGGTACCGGGAAAGAACTGGTGGCCCGCGCGCTCCATCATCAGTCATTGCGGGCAACTTCCGGTTCATTTGTGGCGCTCAACTGTGCGGCCATTCCGGAAGAATTGATTGAATCCGAACTTTTTGGCCACACCAAAGGAGCGTTTACCGGGGCCACCGGGCAGCGACGGGGCAAATTTGAACAATCGGACAACGGAACGCTCTTTCTGGATGAAATCGGCGATATGAGCCTCAAAACCCAGGCCAAGGTGTTGCGAGTGCTCGAAGAGCAATCGTTTGAACCAGTTGGAGGCAATGCCACCATTTCGGTTGATGTCAGAATGATTGCGGCCACCAACAAACGTCTGGATGAAGAGATTGAAAAAGGCAACTTTCGAGCTGATTTGTTCTACCGGCTCAACGTGATTCCCTTTCAGATCCCGCCGCTTCGCGAACACGTCGAAGATATTCCGATCCTGGTTGATCATTTCACCAAAATCTATACTGACATGTACCGCTGCACCCCACGCCAGTTTACCGAGGCCGCGATTGACAAGCTGCTTCATTACTCGTGGCCGGGAAATGTTCGCGAACTGCGGGCCACAGTCGAACGGCTGGTGATTATGACCCAGCGCGAATGGATTGAACCTGACGACCTGCCGTTTACCCAAACCGATGGCCCGTTGCTGGCGAGTTTCCGGTTTGACTCGTACCGCGAAGCCCAGGAAGCCTATGAACGCGAGTTCATCCAGCGCAAACTGGCCGAAAACAACGGCAACGTCACCCACACCGCCGAAGCCTTGAATATGGACCGCAGCCACCTGTATCGCCGGATTAAGACGTTGGGAATTTCGATTCGTGGCTAATTTTTAGGAGTGACCTATGAGAATCAACCAGATCGTTGTCAAGAAGCTCTTTGGAATCTTCGATTACACGATCCCGCTCAATCAGGAAGACCGGATTACGATTCTTCATGGCCCGAATGGCTCGGGGAAAACTACGATTCTGAAATTGATTGACGGGCTGTTTAATTCGAAATATTCGGTTCTGGAATCGGTGCCGTTTGATAGCTTCCAGGTTTTATTTGATGATGATGTAACGCTTGAAGTTATTCAGTATGTTGAGGATCAAAACGGTACACCAAGGAAGAAAAATGCCGAGAAGGTAGCAATTTTACTCAGACAAGGTGCCAAAATCACCGAGCAATTCATTTTTGGTGATACCCACAAAATAATAAGTGCTTTTTATCAGCAGGCTACCACTGCCCTTAATGCGGCAACTCTTGAAATCTTCCGAAAGAGTTTTCCTCAGTATAATCTCCAGGAGTCTTTTGACGTTCATTCTGACATCCCAGGCAAAGTGGATACGCCTAAATGGCTTAAATCACTTCAAGATCAATTCCCTGTCCATTTTATTGAAACTCAACGACTTTTGATATATCCATCCAAACCATCAAAAAAATCCGAAGCATTGCAACCAGTTATTTCCAAAGTTACTGAGTATTCCGAAGAGTTAGCCAAAACAATCCAAACCACGCTTGGGCACTATGCTTCTCTGTCTCAATCATTAGACCGAACGTTCCCAGCGCGACTCCTGAATGAAAATCCTGCCCAAAGTACATCAACCGAACAGTTGTTAGCCAAACTAAAGGATTTAGAAGCGAAACGAAGCTATCTCCAATCTGCTGGTTTACTGGAAAAAGGGGAAAGCGTTGAATTCCAGTTCCCTTCGACAATTGATGATCGGAATAAAGAAGTTTTAGGGGTTTACATTCAGGATGTCCAAAAGAAGCTGGGGGTCTTTGATGAAATTGCAGCCAAACTCGAACTTTTTAAGAAAATCATCAACCAGCGATTTCGATATAAGGAAATGTCTATCAGTCAGGAGCAGGGCTTTACCTTTAGAACCTCTGATGGGCAGCCGCTTTCTCCGTCCGACCTGTCATCCGGCGAACAACATGAACTGATTTTCCTGTATGAATTCTTATTTCGGGTGAAACCCAACTCATTGATTTTGATTGATGAACCCGAAATTTCACTCCACATTGCCTGGCAGGAACAATTTCTCCAGGATCTGGAGCAAATCATTGAATTAGCTCAATTTGATGTGATTGTGTCAACTCACTCACCTCAAATTATTTATGACCGATGGGATCTCACAGTTGAACTCAAAGGACCAGAGATGAATGGCAAAACCGCCATTATCAATGACGAGCACCCGCTCCCCGTGCCCGTCGCGTGAGTTACAGCCCTCGCTTTATCCTTGACTGATTCAATGAGACCCAAAACTCCTCACGAAATTGCCAACGAAGTGCGAATGAAACGGACCCAGTTCAGTGGGTCCTTTTTCATTGTTGAGGGGGATAAGGATGCCCGGTTTTATAAAAACCTCGTTGCATCGGGTCACTGCAACCGGATGATTGCTTCTGGTAAGGAAACAGCTCTGGCAGCCTTGAACATACTTGAGAATGAATCAGTTGCCGGTGTTTTAGCCGTAGTTGACGCCGATTTCGACCTTCTGGAAAACAACCTCCCGACCAGTTCAAACCTGTTCCTATCAGATCATCATGACCTTGAAGTAATGCTCTTTCGTTCGCAAGCACTGGACAAAGTCCTGACGGAACTGGGGTCAGCCGAGAAAATTGAGCGATTTGAGCAACGGGTTCAAAAGGATATTCGGTCAGTTCTTTTTTCTGAAGCTAAAAAAGTTGGATATTTGCGGTGGCTTTCACTCCAGCAACGCCTGAATCTCAAATTTGAAGGTCTGTCTTATCGCAATTTTTTACAGGAAAACACTCTGAAAATTGACCCATCTGAACTGATTCGAACTGTCAAAAACAATTCACAACAACACTCCCTGAACGAAATAGAAATAAATCGTCAAATTGTGAAGCTCCTATCTGAAAACCATGATCCGAAACACGTCTGTTGTGGACATGATTTGACTGGAATCTTATCCATTGCACTTCGAAAAACACTTGGGACCAATGATACAGGAAAGGTCGAACCAGAAATTATTGAACGAAGCCTCCGATTGGCGTTTGAATCTTCCCATTTCGCAACAACTCAGCTTTTCCAATCAATTCGCCAGTGGGAACAGAATAACCCTCCATTTAAGGTTCTGCGTGACTCCTTGTAAGATGAGGCACTCAACACCCTGTGGCGCCCCCTCTGTTTCCTTGACACCCTCTGGGGTGAATGGTACTTTGCCGCCCATCCCCAAACACCCAATCATGAATGATGAATTATGAGGCGATTAACCAATTTTGATTCAATCAAATACTCGTTCATTCTTCATTCTTCATTCTTCATTCTTCATTCTTCATTTTAGGTCTTCATGAGTAGTAAGTTTTTGTTCATTGGGCTTGATGGCTCAACGTTTGATGTTCTTGATCCGCTAATGGCTGAAGGACGCATGCCGCGCCTCAAAGCCCTGATCGAACGCGGTGCCCGCGCCCCACTTGAAACCACCATCCCACCAATTACACCCACGGCCTGGGTGTCAATGTCAACCGGCACCAATCCTGGCAAACACAGCATTTTCGAGTTTCTGCTGCGTCGGGGTAACAAACTGGACGTTCCCATCAATTCGACACTGCGCGACAGTCCAGCCGTGTGGGATATCCTGTCGGATCTGGGTCATCAGGTCACGGTGACCAATATGCCGGTGACATACCCGCCCAAACCGCTCAATGGCATGATGGTGGCTGATTTTCTGACGCCGCTCGGTAAGACCGATTACACCTACCCGGTGGAATTGCGCGAGGAACTTGAATCCCGATTTGGTCCTTACCGGCTCTACATCACCGAAGTCTATACCCGTGGACGCGTGGATCAGGTGCTGGCGCAGCTTTATGACGAACTGGACTATAAAACCAGCGTCAACTGCTACTTAATGAAAAACAAACCGTGGGATTTCTACTTTACCCACATCTGGAGCACCGACCGTTGCCAGCACGAACTCTGGCATATTATGGATCCGACCCACCCGATGTCAGATCCGAAGGAAGTCAAAAAGTACCGCGAAAAGGTGCTCAAGTTCTGGGAAAAAGTTGACGAAAGCGTCGGCAAGATGGTTGATGCGGCGGGCCCTGAGGTCACCATGATGATGGGTTCTGATCATGGCTTTGGACCAATCACCAAGTTTTTGTGCTTCAACGTGTGGATGATTGAACAGGGTCTGATTCAACTTAAACCCGGTGCCATGACCGCCCTCAAAAAATTGTTCTTCAAGCTTGGATTGACACCTGAAACCGGCTATCGGGTTTCGATGGCGATTGGACTGGCCAAATTGCGGCTTTCGATGGGTGTGACCAACCGCTCATCCCTTCAAAAACTGATCAACAAAGTCATGCTGTCGCTGGCCGATGTTGACTGGTCACGAACCAAAGCGTTTTCGAAGGGCAATTACGGCCAGATTTTCATCAACCTCAAGGGTCGTGAACCACACGGCTCGGTTGAACCCGGCGCCGAATATGAAAAAGTGGCGCAGGAAGTGATTGCCCAACTGCGCAGTCTGAAACACCCGGAAACCGGCGAGCCCTTAATTGGCCCAATTTGGAGAGCCGAGGAAATCTACTCCGGTCCGCACGTTGCCGAAGCTCCTGACATCTCTTTCCTGCCAGCGGATATGCGCTATAAACCGCTTGGGACGCTCGACTTAACTTCAAACCGTTTTATTACTGATGTCTATGGTAATTCCGGCGACCATCGGATGAACGGCTTTTTTGTCGCCAATGGCCCACACATCAAACCCGGCACACGGCTTTCGGCCAATATCATGGATATTGCGCCGACGTTGCTCTACCTCTTCAACAAACCAATTCCCAACGACATGGATGGCCGCATCCTGAAAGAAATGATTTCCGACCAGTATCTGGCTTCAAATCAGCCGGTCTATACCAATCAGGATTACACCGGAACAGAAATCGCTTCGTTTTCAGAAGAAGATGATGCGGAAGTTCGTGAGCGCCTGCGAAGCCTTGGCTATCTTGGATAATCTCAGGGTTCCGGGTTCCGGGTATTCGAACCTTTGTCTTTTTCGCTCTTTCCCCGAACCCCGAACCCTGAACCCTATACACAAATGTTCACCACACTCTCCGCGGTACTCCCCGCCTATAACGAAGAAGAAAATATTGAAACGGCTGTCAACAAGTTGCTTGAAGTTCTCAAAACCCTGCCGTTAACCGATTATGAAGTGATCGTTGTGGATGACGGCAGTGTTGATCGAACTGGAGAAATCGCCGACACCCTGGCGAAAGAAAATCCACGCGTCCGGGTCTTTCACCATCGCCCCAACAAAGGCTATGCCGAAGCACTCAAAACCGGCTTTACCAGCGCACGCTTTGACATGGTGTTTTACACGGATTCAGACAATCAGTTTGACGTGCGTGAAATCAAAAATTTTCTCAAACCGCTTGAAGACTATGACATCGTCTGTGGCTTCCGCATTTACCGGTTTGATCCGCTGACGCGACTTTTTCTTTCGTGGGGCTTTAACTTGCTGGTGCGCATCATCTTCCGCATCCGGGTCCGGGATATTGACTGTGCCTTTAAGCTCTTTCGGCGGTCGGTTTTTGACAAAGTCACGATTGAATCGAAAAGATTTTTTGTAGATGCTGAAGTTTTGGCCAAAGCCCGGTATCATAAGCTCGGCATGACGGAAATTGGCGTTCGCCACTATCCACGTACCGCCGGCCAGTCAACTGTTCGCCCCAGCCATATTCTGTACACACTTCAAGAACTGGCAAATATTTGGGTTAACATCCACTTCAAATCAAAAAGGAAGTAGTTAGTGGTTAGAAATCAATACTTTTAGTAATTAGTGGTTAGTGGTTAGAAATCAATACTTTCAAAGAAAAACCAGGAACCAAGAACTAACCACTAATCACTAACCACTGACTCATTCTTCAATAATGTATCCGAAAAGTGAAATCAACCACTCATCCGAAGGCACGGCAACCCTTGCTGTTCCGGCTTCAAGCGATAGCCAACCAACAACACATTCGACCTCACGACGGTCACTGTGGGCGCTGGTGCAAATCTTGCTGGGTGGTCTGGCACTGGTTTTTGTCCTGCGCAAAGCCAACCTGACCGAAGTTGTTTCTCATTTGAAACAGGTCAACTTGTGGTATGTCTTGCTGGCGTTCGGGCTGAATCTGGTCATGCTGGCGGCGATGTCACTCCGGTTGTCCCTGCTGGCCTGGGTTCACTCCCGGGCCGTTTTATTTCGTGAAGTGCTGCTGGCCCAGTTTCATGCCGCGTTTATCAATGGGTTTGTTCCCGGCAGCCTTGGCGGAGATGCGGTTCGGTTCTACACACTCGAACGCACCATGCGCAATAAGCCGCTGGTCCTGGCAACCCTTATTGTTGAACGACTGATTGGCACCTGGGGCGTTCTGCTAACGGCTGCCCTGGCACTGGCCGCCAACCACGAATTTCTCAATCCTCGCCAATGGCTGGGGGGCCTGGTCTTTTTTGCGGGTGTGGTCACGGTCCTGACCGTGGTTTTATTCAGTCAATATCTCGAACAATATCTGCTCGCATTTCTGGCCTTCGGCTGGAGACAGGTCTCACACTGGTGGGGAGCGACGTTTGTCAAAGACATCATCAAACGGATGCTGGGTGCTGCCCGGGCATTTCGAGCCGCCCCTGGCCAGATTTGGCTCTCGCTGGTGGTCTCGCTGTTTGTTCGGCTGGTATGGGTGCTGAGCGCCTATTCCCTGGCGCTGGCGCTTGGGTTAAATCTGTCACTCCCGATTTTGTTCGGGTTTATTTCACTGGTTGATGTGGCCCGGATGCTCCCGATTTCCCCGCCCAATGGTCTGGGCGTGCGCGAAGCATTGCTGGTCTACCTGCTCGGTCAAATTGGCATTGGCCACGAAGCAGCCTTGAGCTACTCACTTCTGATTTATGCCCTGATGACAGCGAACGCAATCCTTGGCGGCCTGCTGTCAATCACCCAGGGCGTTTGGAAATTGCGCCAGTGACATGGAATGAAGAATGAAGAAACCAATTGGTTCTTGGTTCTTGGTTTTTGGTTCTTCGCAAGCATTGATTCCAAAGTACCAAGTACCAAGCACCAAATACTAACCATTAACGCCAGTTAAGAGTTGAAAAAATGAGCGGATTTGAACCCGCGAAGCGGGTGGCAGGCTCGTAGCCCAGGGTGCAACCCTGGGAAAACGTCGCCTCCACACCCCGGCCAGCCGCCGCCTATGGCGGCGGCTGGCCGGGCGGGGGCAATCTGGAACTGACCCGCATCCGGTGGTGGCGCGTCCAAAGCGACGCTGACCACCGGCTCACCTTACTCCATCCCTTCAGGATGAAAACTAAAAAACACTTCAACCCTTAACTGGCATCACTAGCCACTAAAAAGATTCTTCATTCGCGGAGGCACCCATGGGCAAAAAAGCAACTCAGCCGAAACACCCCCCAGTTGATCAGTTGTATAAGTTGGGACATGCCTTCTGGCAAAGTGGTGTGTTGCTCGCCGCTTTGCGTCTGGGGATTTTTGATGAACTTGAACGGCAGCCATTGACCAGCGATCAACTGGCCAAACACCTGAAAGCGCAAAAACATTCGATTGAGAAGTTCCTGCAAGCCTGTGTCCGACTCGGCCTGATGCTTGAGTCCGATGGCAGTTACAGCAATTCCCCGCTGGCCTCAACGTTTCTGGTTCGAGGGAAACCCACGTTTCAAGGCGAATTGATGCAGTACTTCGGAGATTTGTGGACTCGCTTTGGTGAACTCGATCACTTAATCAGACAGGGGGAAATCGGCCCTCTTGAACGTGCCGTCCAGGAAGCCCGAACCGAAGCCGAACAACAACGCGCTGATCGAACCTGGATTCTGGCCATGCACAATATTGCCATGAGTGGTCAGGCAGACGCCTTGTGTGCCACGGTTGATCTTTCCAAGTGTGAACGATTGCTTGATGTGGGTGGCGGCTCAGGCACTTATTCGGTTCGACTGGCCCAAAAATACCCAGGTCTGATTGCCGAAGTCCTTGATTCAGAGGAAATTACGGCTGTGGCGAAAGAACTGATCGCCAGTTCGGACGTTGCGGATCGAGTTCAGATTCGGGCTGGCGACTTTGTGAACGATTCGTATGGCACCCACAATCAGGCAGTCTTGTTTTCTGGGGTATTGCATGGGTTTGACGAAACTCGGGTCAAACGCCTCTTGAAAAAAGGGCTCAATTCGTTGGTTCCAGGTGGAATGGTGATCGTTCAGGAAATGTTGGCCAGCCCACTTTCAAAAAAATCTTCGAGTTCACCATTCCCAGAGTTGTTTGGATTGAATATGATGTCAGGCGGCACCTACACTGCCGACCAGTTTACCCGCTTTTTCACATCCGTTGGTCTCATCAACATTCAAATCAAACCACTCAAAGGCGGCGCCTGGTTTGACCACGTGCTTTTGGGCCGGAAACCTGACTCAAACCAGGTCTGAAGATCTTGGGCTGAACGCTGAAGAAGCCCGGCTCAGGGCGAAACTCCCCAATGTCTTCAGCCCATTGTTTCCAGCCTGCTCGTCCTCATTCGCGTTTGACCTTAACTGCGAACAAAACCAATCCGGAGAAAACCTATGTTGCGCAAGAAAAAATCACAGTGGGGGTTGTTTTTAAAAATCTTTCTTCCGTCTGTTTTGGGATTTGTGATTATTTTGGGTGGAGTTGTTGGATATATCGTCAAAACAGTCACGCATCCACCGAAAAGCGCAGTTGATGAAGAAGCGCCAGCCCAGTTGACCAAAGTGATGTCAATGTATTGGGAAAAAAAGACATTTTCGTCTGATGGGACTCAGTTCAACTACTGGGTTCTGGTATTTGGTGGCGGGGCACCGGGAATTGTTCTGACTCATGGGTATGGAATGAATCGCGAAGATATGTTGCTGATGGGGTATCGGCTCTGGGAGCGCGGCTTTAACGTGATGATGTATGACCTGCGGTATCACGGAAACAACAAAGCTGATTTCAGTGCCCTGGGTGCGATGGAAAAAACCGATCTTCAAAATGCCATTAAGGAATTCAAAGGGCTTAAATACAACAAAGATATTGGCAAAATCAGTCCCACAGGGATTCCTCTGGTTGATCCGGAGAATATCGGGGTGCTTGGGATTGATATCGGCGCTTATGCCTCGCTGATGGTGGCCGCCGATGATGATTCAATTAGAGGCATTGTGGCTGATTCCCCGCCATTGTCCCCAACTGATTATACCCACAACCGGTTGAACAAAGTGTTTAACTTGAAGTCCGACCTGGCCTACTCAATGATTGATACCGGAATGGATATCTATCTCAAGAGCAAGTACAAGAGTGCGGGATCGGCAGTTGCGGCGGCATCGAAGATCAAAACCAAAGGTAAAAAAGTTCTGGTGATTTCCGGAGGTGATAATCCAGTTGCCAAAGCCTCTTCCAAAAAGATTTTTGACACCATTGGATTAGAACATGCCCAAATCTCCACCCCAGCCGTGACCAAATTCTCCTCGTTTACCAAAGAAACCGGTGACGAATACATGGGCAATGTCGGCGACTTTTTCCGCAATGTGGTATTCCAGCCACCGGCCCCGCCGCCTGCGGCAGATGGAACCCAACCGGCTCCAGGGACACCGCCAGCACCTCCAGCCAAGAAATAAAACATCAGCCTGATTGTTCGTTCAGAGTAACGCCTTCAGGCGTGAGGTTTGCCGAGCGGGACGAAAGATGAAACCCTTTCGCCTCAAGACGATACTCTGAACCTTTCCTGAAGAGCTATATCTGCCCAGTCAGATGGCTCTTTTTAAGAATTTCGTGAACTTATGCTTAAAGTCGGTGTCATTGGCGTTGGTTTTTTAGGCAAACACCACGCCCGAATTTATGCCTCACTCCCCGACGTCACTCTGGTTGGGGTCTGTGATACGCGCGAACAAGCCGGAAAAGAAATCGCCGCCCACTACCAGACGTCCTTTTTTCAGGATTATCACGAACTCATTGACCAGGTTGATGCGGTCAGCATTGCGGTCCCGACGGTTGATCACTGCCGAATGACCTGTGAGTTGCTTCGAGCTGGAAAATCAGTCCTGGTTGAAAAACCAATTGCCGTGACCCTGGCCGAAGCTGATGAAATGATCTCCACCGCCCGGCAAAACGGCTGTGTGCTCCAGGTTGGTCATCTGGAACGGTTTAACCCGGCAGTTCAGGCCGCCCGAAAAATTATTAAGAATCCTCGATTTTTTGAAATCCACCGCATGAGTGTTTTTACCATGCGCAGTCTGGATATTGATGTGGTCACCGACCTGATGATTCATGACCTGGATATCCTGACCTCGTTTGTCAACTCACCGCTCAGGTCAGTGCATGCGGTTGGCATTCCAATCCTCTCGGCCAAAATTGATATTGCCAATGCCCGGCTGGAATTTGCCAATGGCTGTGTTGCCAACCTGACGGCCAGCCGAATTTCCTCTGAAAAAGTCAGGAAAATCAGGTTTTTCCAACCTCACGACTATGTGTCAATTGACTACACCGAACAGCGAGTCGGGGTCTGGAGCCTGAGACCTCCGAATCCCGCGACACCTCATCCGCAAATTACCGAACAGTTTCTGGACGTCGTGAAAGATGAACCGTTGCGCGCCCAACTGGCTGAATTTGTGCGGTGTGTCCAAACCAAAGATACACCTGAAGTGGATGGCTACACCGGGCGCCGCGCCCTGGAACTTGGCCTCAAAGTGGTCGAAGAAATCCAGGCCCATGCGGCCCGGACAGGTCTCAACCCCTGAGATAGGGTTCCGGGTCCTTTAAGGGATGAGGGATGAGGGATGAGGGATGAAAAAAATCACCCTGTCACCCTGTCATCTGGTCAGGGTTCCGGGTTTTCGAATTTATGGGAGTTGGATGGAAATATCATACCACCAGGGTTCGGGGTTCGGGGTTCAGGGCCAAATAGTCCACGTTGAATGGTACCCGCCAGTTCCCAGTCTTCATCGTGCGTGGGATTAGTCGCTTCATCGTCGAAACCCTGAACCCTGAACCCTGAACCCGATTTCAGTCGGATTTTATTTTCTTCTGGGTCCCTATGTCCTTTTTGTCCCTTTCGTCCTTTTTGTCCTTTCGGTCTTTTTTTAAACCCCGAAACCCTGAACCCCGAACCCTGAGTTTTTATGATTGACGCTGTTACCACCATTGAAAAAAATCAGCTTTTTGGCAGCTATGGACATTTGAGCCTGCTCGTTCCAAATCGAAAATTGACGATTGAGCCAGGCCAGTTTGGAATGCTTCGCCCACATCACAGCTATGAACCCATCCTGCGGCGGGCAATGGCGGTCTACCGGGTGAAATCCAGCCCCGCTGGAACGCATATTGAGTTTATTTATCAGGTGTTTGGCCGGGGCACCGAAGCCTTGCGCCGCCTGGTCGTGGGACAAACCATTGATTGCCTGTTGCCCCTTGGGAAACCATTTCAACTGGATCCAGTGCTGGTCGGAGGGCGCGAAGCACTGCTGGTTGCGGGCGGTGTCGGGTCAGCCGCCCTCTTTCTGCTGGCCGAAACACTGGCCAAACAAGGTGTCTCCGTCCGACTCTTTCTCGGCGGACGCTCAGCCATTGATTTGATTGGCCTGGATGATTTCATCAGCATTGGCTGCAAGGTTCACGTCGCCACCAATGATGGCTCGCGTGGCGTTGGCGGTTTTGTGACTCACCCGCTAGAACGCTTTCTGCTTGACCACGCCCAGGACCTTAAAGCCGGAAAATATGTCCTTTATACCTGTGGCCCACCCTTGATGCTCCGGCGAATCGCCGAAATTGCAAATGAAGCACAACTCCTTGGATATGCTTCACTTGAAGAGCGGATGGCCTGTGGATTTGGCGTGTGTGTCGGCTGTGTGGTGGGAATTAAAGAGGCTGGTGCCGGACTCAAAGGCGAAGCCGACTTTGATTACCAGCGCATTTGCATCGAAGGCCCGGTCTTTCGCTGTGACCAGATTGTGTGGGAGTAGTCGGGTTCAGGGTTCAGGGTTCAGGGTTTTCGAACGTTTGTCCGTTTCGTCATTTTCGTCCCTACCTAAACCCTGAAAAACTCCCTCATTCCACTATTTCGAACCATTTGGACCTGTCAGCGAAATTGTTAATAGCAGGGTGTTTGACTCACCCTGGACTGGTTCGGTGGTTGCCGATGCGCTCCAGGCAACCCCTTTTTCATCAGTGAATTTCCAGGTACTGGTTGCCCGTTCAGCCGAGCTTTTCGAGTCAACTTTGGTCCAGCTTTCCGCCAGTTTGGTATCAATGATTTTGAGCAGATCAGAAGCCGATCCCATTCCGACCTTCCATTTTTTGGTCCACCATGTGGTATCTCCTTTTTGCTCCAAAACTTTCCACAGCGTGGTGTCAGGAATGGCAAACCCTTGATGACCAAGAACTTTCCGCAAATGCCTGTCAGCAAAGCTGGCCCGGGCATATCCGGAATTGGGTTGCCAATTGTATTCCATTGACAATGCCGCCTGTTGCGCCACGCCAAATCCAGCAATTTTTTCAATCAGGTGCAGGGCGCCGTCAATCCCCGATGACAACCCGGCGGTGGTCATAAATTTCCCGTTATCAACAAATCGCTGGTCAATCACAACTGAACATTTGGGGGCCACTTTTTGCAAATCGTCAATCATCCCATAAAAGGTGGTCGCTTTTTGCCCGTCAAGCAATCCAGATTCAGCCAGGAAAAAGGCCCCATTGCAGACTGACATAACATATTTGGCCTGGACCGACTGGGTTTTAATCCATTTCATCACGGTTGGATTGGCCAGACTCGGATCAACATCACCTCCTGGAAGCACAATGACATCTGGTTTGGGACAATTGGCAAACGAGTATTTTGGCGTGACAGTCATTCCCATAGCTGTGGTCAGGGTTTCGCCTTTTTCCGAAACCGTGTAGATATTAAACATCTGACCGTGGTCGTAGGCGTGGCCAAAAGTCTCATAAGGACCCGTGTAATCAATAATTTGTACACCTTCAAAAAGCATAATTGCCAGGTTGAGCGGGTACGTCATGGGTTTTGCCTGAGTTGAAGTTGGTTGGATTTGCGGTTTTGCAGCGCAGGGTAGGGCCGCCTGTGCCACGCTCAAAAGCAGCAGACTCAAGAAAATCGTGAGTTTCTTCATAAGGAATTCGGTACCTTTTTCTGATATCGGATTGATCGGCCAGTGGTTTTCATCTCGGTTGTGAACTCACTCTAGTCCCCGATTTTCGGGCCTGTCTTGAACAGACCAAAGTACTTTTGTACCGTTCAAAGATTCCTAGCAGGCACGGCGCACTTCCAGTTTGCAGGAACAAGCCTCGTAGGGATTGCGTTTCCCCAAAATCAACACTTCAAATCCAAATTACCAACACATCAAAACCAGCGCCGAACAAGGATTTATGGGAAAACTTGCCCCGACTTCCGAGGATACTGGCTATCTGCAACCCGGCCAGTTTTATGGCAGCGTATCCAAAAACCACAAACTTTCTGGCTTTACGTTGTCTCAACTCCATCACCAAACGGCCAAACGACTCCGGCGACACGCGCACGAGTCAGCCTATTTTTGCCTGCTCATCAATGGGAGTTACCGTGAATTCTTTGGACGCAAGGAAATTGTCTACCAGCCACTGACGATTGGATATCATCCGCCCGATACAGTTCATCGGGATGAGATTGGAAATCAGGGCGGACATTTTTTTGCGATTGAAATTGCGGATCACTGGCTTGACCGGTTGCGGGAATATACAACGATGCCTGGCTCCACCTGTGACTTGCACGGCGGAGAACTCGTCTGGCTCGCACTCCGGCTCTATCGTGAATGCACCGACTTTGACGCCTATTCACCACTTGCGGTCGAAGGGCTGGTACTGGAGATGCTGGCCACCGTTGCCCGGGCACAACCTGAAAAAACCCGCCGTCCGCCGGGTTGGTTGCTCCAGGCGGTTGATTTGCTCCATGCCGAATTCCATCAAAATCTCACCATCAACGCCATCGCGACCCAGGTTGGTGTCCATCCGTTTCATCTTTCAAAAACATTTCGGCAGGTTTTTCATCAACCGATTGGCGATTATTTGCAGCGATTGCGGATTCATTTCGCGACTCAGCAGCTTTCCCAGGCTGACCTCAAGCTCTCTGAAATTGCACTGTCCGCCGGGTTTTCTGACCAGAGCCACTTTACCCGGGTGTTTAAGACCATCACGGGTGCGACTCCAGGCGAATTTCGCAACGTTTTGCTTTCCGGAAAAAATATTTGCCCGACAGGACCTGAGAACCTGCCGGAACTCTGGTAAAGTCTGGCTATCAGCCTATCCAACTTTCAACCTGGACAATTTCAAACGTTCACACACTATGCCGAATTCTTTACCAAGAACACCTCGAATCTGGCCAACCGTTGACCTGGTCGCGGCACGCCATTTAGAGGAACTGCTATCAACCATGTGCTGGGACTTCAATGCCACCGGCATTGAAACTGTTTTGGAATCTGATGACCAGATCCAGTTGCGGATCTTTTTTGCTCCGGATGAATGTCCCGCTGATCTGGAAGACCAGCTCCGCGAAGGGCTGCGATCCACTGGCGAATCCCCAAATGCCTTGTATTCGGTGACAATTGACGGAACTGAAGAACGCGACTGGCAGGAAGAATGGAAGAAAAGCTACGAATGCCTCGTGATTGGCTCGCGCTGGCTGGTCATTCCCTCCTGGAAACGTCCCGAAGCTGAGGCCAACCCCGATTTTGCCGGGCGGCACTGGATTGAAATTGATCCCGGAATGGCTTTCGGTACCGGGACTCACGATACCACCCGGATGTGCCTTGAATTTCTGGAAGCACTGCCGACTTCCCCAACCTCGATTGGCGATATTGGAACGGGAACTGGAATTCTGGCGATTGGAGCGACCCGGCTTTTTCCAGCAGCATCCGTTTTTGCCTGTGACAATGACCCCGAAGCCATCCGAGTCGCGGCTGAAAACCTGGAAATCAACCAGGTTGCAGATCGAATCGAACTGAAAACCGGCAGTGTTGCGGACTACCCGCCAGCCCATTTCGATTTGATCCTGGCCAACCTGATTGCCGAAGTCATCATTGATCTGGCCGAACCACTGGCTGCATCACTCAAACCTGGCGGGCACGCCATCTTCTCGGGCATCATCAGCCTGCACGTTGATGAAGTGCAGCACACCCTTGAACAAGCCGGCCTCCAGACACTTGAAATCAAAACCAGCGGTGAATGGCGCGCTATCCTGAGCCGGAAACTGACAAAGTGACCAGATGACCAGGTGACAGAATGACAAGGTGACAATGTGACCAACTGACAGGGTGACAGGGTGACCAACTGACAGATGACAATACCAAGTTTGTCATCTGTCACATTGTCATTCTGTCACATTGTCACATTGTCACATTGTCATCTGGTCACTTCGTCAGTGGTAACCCTGTCACCTTGTCACCTTGTCATCTGGTCATCTGATCACTTTCAAGGCTGCAATCTCGGCTTCCAGTTGTTTTACCTTCTCCTGGAGCGGCGCCACCATTTGCAGCACTTCGTCGTGGGTAAATCTGGCGGTGATATGTTGCGGGCAATTCCAGTCAAAGGCTTCGACGTGGAGCACAACGGCTCGTTCGATTTTTGCCCGATAATCAGGCATTTCGAGTTGTTCAATCAATTCCGGCGCCTGACTGGCGTCCACAACTTCAGCCCGGGCAAAAATTTTGATTCGCCGCTTCCGGGCGTAATCCATCAAAATCAGTGACACCCGGTTGTCATGGCTGATGTTGCCCATGCTGATGTACTGCAAATTCCCTCGAAAATCAGCGTAACCCAATGTGTGTGAATCCAAAACCTTCAAAAATCCTTTGGGTCCACCACGAAACTGCACGTAGGGCCAGCCTTCCTCATTGACCGAAGCCAGATAAAACCCATCGCGCTCACTGATGAACTGGGCTTCGGTTTCAGTCAGTCCGTCCAATCCCCAATCGGCTTTTTCCAGACGCTGGTTCTGCCGGCGGGTGCGATAATGTTCCTGGGTGTTTTTCACACTCGTTGTAAAGGCAATATCGGCAAATCGTTGAGTCATATGATCCTCGGGCTGAAAAAATCCTCGGGCTCAGGGCTGAGGGCTGAAGAAGCCGGGCTGAAGAACCGATTTTCTTTTTCCTCCCTCACCCTTCATCCCTCATCCCTTTGGTTGCCCCCCAGTCCTCAGTTTTGAGTTCTAAATGGCCTAGCCAGCTACGCTGGCCGACCGGCTCAGTAACGTCACTTCCGGGAAGTCAATTTCGACCCGGCTCACTTTGCCCAGGTAGTTCAAGGTCGTATTCAAACCAACCAGGGTAATGATTTCGACAATTTCGCCGTCTGAATATCCAGCATCCCGCACGGCTTTCAACTCACCAGTGGTGATATTGCCATCATTGTCCACCAGAGCGTTGGCAAACTGGACAGCGGCACGTGCTTTTTCATCGCTGGCATTCCCCTGCCGGGCGGCTTCAATTTCAATGGCGTCCAACCCAAGCGACTGACTGATGGCGGTGTGGGCTGAAACACAATATTGACAGGCATTGGCTTCACCAACGGTTAAAGCAATCTGTTCCTGCAATTTCGCGTTGAGCAATCCCTGTCCCAGATTGCCATTGAGCGCCAAAATCCCGGCTAAGGCTTTGGGGGAATTGGCAAACACGCGCAGAAAATTGGGAACGCTGCCCAATTGTGACTCAACTGCTTCAAACAAAGGTTTGATTTCGGGCTGGGTGGTCAAACGATCAACGACGTTTAAACGTGACATTGGAAAAATCTCCTGTATGTAAATTTTGGTAATCTGTTACAAAACAAAGCCTTATCGGCTCGATGGGAAAATTCGGCGCTCTGATTCCTGAATTGGATAGTCGTTGGCGCTCATATCGCGCCGCCGCATCAGGCCCTGTTCATCAAATTCCCAGTGTTCATTGCCGTGGGTGCGCATCCAGTGACCGGTCTCGACATCCCGCCATTCGTATTCAAATCGAACTGAAATCCGGTTTTCGGTAAATGCCCACAGTTCTTTTATCAAGTGGTAGTCAAGTTCTTTGGCCCATTTGCGTTGCAGAAATGCCTTGATGGCTTCACGGCCAGTGAAAAACTCGGTTCGGTTGCGCCACTCCGAATCCGGGGTGTAGGCCAGGGCCACCCGTTCCGGGTCACGGCTATTCCAGGCATTTTCCGCCGCTTTGACTTTGGCCAGCGCCGTTTCCCGCGTAAATGGCGGCACTAAGGGGACAGGTTTGGTTGCTTCGTTGGTCATAGGATTCTCCGAATTTTGGGCTGAAGACATTGGGCTGCAGACTTCGGGCTGAACAATCCTCGGGCTCAGGGCTCAGGGCTTGGGGCTGCAGACTTCGGGCTCAGGGTATGAAACCCGTGTTCTTCAGCCCCGAGCTTGCGAGTCTTCAACCCGTCTTTTTCAGCCCTGGTTTTCTCACCGGCTGGCGGCCAGCTCAACTTTTGGGAAATCAACTTCGGTTTGGGCAACGTGGTTGAAATAGTTGGTAAAAATGTTGAGCGCCACGGCACCGATGATTTCGGCACTCTCGCCTTCGCTGATGCCAGCTTCTTTGACCAGTTCAAGTTCACGGTCGGAAACAATCCCGCGATTGATCACCAGTTTTTGGGCAAAGGTCAAAATAGCACTGGTTTTGGCATCGCTTGAGGTCGCGCGGCGACTATCGGCAATCGCTTCCGGGGTCAATCCGGTGGATTTTCCAATGTAGGAATGCGCCGCCAGACAGTATTCACACTGGTTGGTATCGGCCACGACAAGGGCGATTTGTTCGCGAACTTTGGCGCCCAGCTTTCCTTTTCCTAACGCACCGCTGAAATTGAGGTAGGCTTCGAGGACTGCCGGCGAATTGGCCAGCGTCCGCATCAGGTTGGGTGTGACACCCAGTTTGGCTTGAACTCCGTCAAGCAAATCCTTGGCTTTTCCAGTCGCAGTCTGTGGGTCAACAGCATGTAATCGGCTCATATGAAAAATCTCCTTTGGGGTTATCTCAATAAATAAAAGTATTTCGTGATCGGGTTTTCTTTCTCGCCGTCACGATTTCTCTCTATTCAAGCTGCGTGCCAGAGAAGTAATACAACACCTAACTGCTTTTTTTACAATATTTTAATTCGTTTCCAGGTGTCTTTTATCGCATCACGAAAAACCCTTTTTATCACGAAATTTCGTGATTACAATCACGAAAGATCGTGACGTCTCCTGTATTCTTCGTCGTTGGCCCATGGTTTTTCGAAGACCGTGGGCTTTGCACCACGGCTATTGAACGGCGACCCTGCGGGCCTAAAATCCTAAGCTTGATGCATATGGACACATGTTCTTCAGCCCCAAGCCCTCAGCCCCAAGCCCTAACTTATGGAATTTCAAGCTCTTCAATCGCTTGCCTTAACCGTTGCCCAGGAACGCAGCCGCAAACGAGTACTCGATCAGATGGTGACCGGGTTGCTCAACCAGCCGGGCATTGCCCTGGCCAGACTCTGGTTGAAAGAACCCGGCGATATTTGCGGTGACTGCCAAATGCGTTCTGAGTGTCGTGATCAAAGCTACTGCCTGCATCTGGTTGCCAGTGCCGGCAAACCATGGCACGAACCACCTGATGCCTGGTCACACATCAATGGTAATTTTCAACGATTTCCACTCTATGCTCGGAAAATCGGCCAGATTGGTGCGACGGGGAACCCATTGTTAATCAATAACTTTGCTGACTCTGATGCCTGGATTGCCCATCCGGAATGGGCCAGGCGCGAACAGATTCACTGCTTTGCTGGGCAACCGCTGATTTTTCGAGGGGAGATTTTGGGCGTCCTGGCTGTGTTTTCACGGGCGGAAATTACGAGCGAACAATTTTCCTGGCTGCGGATGTTTGCCGACTATGGCGCGGTCACAATTACCAATTGCCGGGCATTTACCGAAATTGAGCAGTTAAAGGAAAAACTCCAGCTTGAAAATGAATACCTGCGGGAGTCGGTCAAAGAAGCCCTGTCATTTGGCGAAATTGTCGGCACCAGTCCAGCCATCAAAAAAGTGCTCAGTGCCGTTGAAATGGTCGCTCCAACTGATGTCTCCGTTTTGATTACCGGCGAGTCAGGAACGGGAAAAGAACTGATCGCCTGTGCCATTCACGAGCGCAGCCGTCGCCGTGCCCAACCGATGGTCAAAGTCAATTGTGGTGCAATTCCACGTGAATTGTTTGAAAGTGAGTTTTTCGGCCACATCCGTGGGGCATTTACAGGCGCGGTCAAAGACCGGGTGGGACGGTTTCAACTGGCGGATGGCGGCACGTTGTTTCTGGATGAGGTTGGGGAAATCCCGATTGAATTACAAAGCAAGTTGCTGCGGACGGTCCAGGAAGGAACCTTTGAACGGATTGGCGACGATCAAACCCGCCGGACCAATGTTCGAATTGTGGCCGCCACCAATCGCAATCTGGAAGAAGAAATTGCGGCAGGACGCTTTCGTGAAGATTTGTACTACCGACTCTGTGTCTTTCCGCTGCACCTGCCACCGTTGCGCGAACGTCCGGAAGATATTCCCGCGCTGGTTGATCATTTCATTCGTCAGGCACGCCACCGCTTCAGTTGCCCGTATCTCAAATTATCACCGGAGCAACTCGCAAAACTGCAAGCCTATCCGTGGCCGGGGAATATTCGTGAAATGCAAAATGTGATCGAACGGGCAGCGATTTTGTCTTCGTGCGGGCAGTTGAAATTTGATGAAATTTTACCCAGGTCAATGACCACACTCGCCCAGACACGCAAAGAGCCGCGACCTGTCGCGGCTCTGGCTAAACCCCTCTCAAAAGAAGCGGTTCGCGCCCAGGAACGTGAAACCATTCGTGCGGCACTTGAGCAATCAGGTGGGAAAATCTATGGCCCAGGCGGTGCTGCTGAAAGACTGGGGCTTCCAGGCTCAACCCTGGCTTCACGGATGAAAACACTTGGAATCGGGAAATGATCTCAGTTTTTAGTCAGTAGTCAGTAGTCAGTAGTCAGTAGTCAGTAGCTGAGCGTTGGGATTTTGAGTTCTCTGTCAAGTGGATTTGATTCTAAGTGAGTTAGCAAAAGTTATTTGAAAAAAGATTTCAACCAAAAGTTCTTTGATAAGATGCCAGCCTTGAGTAAGGCTTCAGTCTGAGTCAGTGATTGAATCCATTGCTCAGCAAAGTCAGCGTGCTGGTCAATATCA
>JACQXX010000050.1 GCA_016208495.1 Acidobacteriota bacterium
AAATTCCTCCGGCAGTAAGCTTGTCCAATCCAATACCTTGATTGGGTTCTTCTTGATTTCGCTGTATCTTAAGTTTCCCATCTTTGAGCCTCCTTTTTAAAGAAGGATCAGTATATCATAAATCGTAATAACCTTTATTGGCGCCGTTTCGGCCAGTTCCATCAATGACCGGCAGTTCATTGGGATAGTTTTGAAAGGTAATGTACCCAGCCGTGGCATTCCCAGACACGTTGACGGTTGGTTTTTCGTTGTAAATGCCGCTTCGAACCAGCACGGTGCTGCCCGGTGTGGCCGATGTAAAGGCTTTTTGAATTGTTTTCCACGGGGCGATTTCGGTTCCCGCGTTGGTATCGAGCCCGCTGGGAGACACATAATAGGTTCGGACTTGTGCCAAAACTGAGGATGAACAACAACATACGGCTGCAAGCAATAGAAAAGTCAAATATACGCATCGCGACATAGCGCAAATGTCCTCCGATAACTGATTGAATAAATGAAATTGAATTTAGGGGCGTAACGACATCACTTGAGACAGTGCCGTAGTTTACCGATCCCTGGCAAGTCGTGTTGGAAAAGGACCTATACTTTTGTGGCAAACTCACTGAAAAAAGGAGGGGAGTCAGGAGTCAGGAGTCAGTAATGCCAGTTAAGGATTGACGTGTTTTTTGGTTTTCATCCCCGTTGGGATGGAGTAAGGTGAGCCGGTGGTCAGCGTCGCTTTGGACGCGCCACCGCCGGATGCGGGTCAGTTCCAGATTGCCCCCGCCCGGCCAGCCGCCGCCGTAGGCGGCGGCTGGCCGGGCGGGGTGAGGAGGCAACGTTTTCCCAGGGTTAAAACCCTGGGCTACGAGCCTGCCACCCGCTTCGCGGGTTCAAATCCGCTCATTTTTTCAACTCTTAACTGGCATTACTGACTACTGACTCATCAACTACTGACTACTGACTGCTGCCGATGGAGTATTTTTTCAATTTTTCCAAAAAGGTGGTGCGCTTCATGTTCAGGAGCCTGGCTGCTTGCAACTTATTTCCACCGGTTTTTTCCAATGCTTTGGTCAGCAACTCACGTTCAAAACTGGAAACGACCGCCTCAAAATCAACACCGCTTTCAAAATTGACTGATTCCTGTACTTCGGGCGGGGAGGCATAAGATCGAACCGGAGGCGTTGCGGCGACATAGGTTCGTTGAATCTCGTCGGGTAAATCTCGGATTAAAATGGTGGTTGCCGCCCCACTGAGTGCCGCGGCCCGCTCCATGGCATTTTGGAGCTGGCGCACGTTCCCAGCCCACTCATAGCTGGTCAGAACTGGCCAGACTGATTCATCAATTGTTTTGGCCGGCAATCCAACTGATTCACAAAACCGATTGAGGAAAAATTCGGCCATGGGGCGAATGTCTTCGCGTCGCTCACGCAGCGGTGGGAGATTGAGCCGCATGACATTGAGCCGGTAGTATAAATCCGGGCGGAATAGACCTTCCTCAATCCGCTTTTCAAGATTGGCGCTGGTGGCCGCCACGACCCGAACATCAACTTTCACTGATTTGGCCGAGCCCAATTTCTCAAAAGTCCGTTCCTGCAGCACCCGCAACAGTTTGGACTGCAGCGGCAGGCTCATATCCCCGATTTCATCTAAAAACAGAGTTCCGCCATTGGCCTGTTCAAACCGCCCGTCACGAGGCTGGATGGCGCCGGTGTAGGCACCCTTGACGTGGCCAAAGAGTTCATCTTCCAGCAGATGTTCCGGAATGGCGGCACAATTGAGGGCCACAAACGGACGCCTGGCCCGTGGGCTCTTGGCATGAATGGCCCGAACCAGTAATTCCTTTCCGGATCCGGTTTCACCGGTGACCAGCACCGTGGTGTTATAGGGGGCAATGGCTTCGACCTGGGCCAGCAGGTGCTGCATTTTGGGTGCGGTGGCAATCATTGACGACTTGCTGTCACCTGCCGTCGGTTCACTGGATTCAGGTTTGGAACCGGTTTGCTTGCGCGAAAGCGCCACTTCGATCAGGTTTTGGAGGTGGGTAATCGAAATGGGCTTGGCCAGAAAATCCTGAGCGCCGCGCTTCATTGCCTCAACGGCAATCTCGATGGTGCCAGCGCCGGTCATCACAAAAATAGAGATTCCAGGGCAAAGCCGAAGTAAATGCGGAATCAGGTTCAACCCTGACATTCCAGGAAGATGAACATCGAGTACGGCAACTTCAAAGAGCTGAAGTTGCGCCTGCGTCAGTCCCTGCTCGGCACTGGTACAACAACAAATCGAATGCCGCGGGTCCGTCGAACTTTCAAGCAATGCCAATACAGTTTCATCATCGTCCACAAAAAGCAGGTTTGCCACAACTGGTTCCTCAACCTTTCAGCATCCTTTTGCCCTGTCAGAAACCTGACAGCAGTTGACACACAAGATGAATTTTCGTCAGGCAGGATTTCAAATTGACGATTGGGGGTGTGGCCCAACAGGCAAAGTACTGCACTTCTACATCCTGCACGCAAATTCGTCAACATCATTCGTTGGCCAATCGTGGAATAGTAATTGCACCGAAGAGGCATCATTCATCCCTTATCGGCTCTGGTTCTGCGAGCCTGGTGAAGTTGCATTGTGCGGAGGTGTCACCATGAACATCCTTATTTTTGATTTTGCCCCATCATTTCAGGTTTCTGCTATTCGCAGTGCACTTGAACAAGCCAGGACTGACGCGACCGTGGTGGTGGTCAGTACTCCAGATCAAATTGAACCTGTACTGACTGAATTTACACCCGACCTGACTATCTATGTGGTTCATTCTCAAACAGTTGAATCAATTTCTGAAATGTATTACCTGCTGCATGCGGTGCCGTTTGGCAAGTTCCTGTGTCTGGTTGAGGCTGATCAAATCAAAGGTTCCCAGTCTCCGCTGTTTCCAACTCAACCTGGATGGCTCCGCTGTGGCGCCCCAAAACCAACCGCCGAAGCGATTATCGAGTGGTATCAAGCCGAGCCGGGAGACCTCTCGACCAACTCGGTACAGCAAGTCTTACTGGAGTCGGAAAAACGGTACCGAATCGTTTCTGAAATTTCCTCGGATTTTGCCTTTTCACTCCGGCCAGGCCAGGATGGTCGGCTGAGATTTGAGTGGCTCACGGCGGCATTTCAACGCATCACGGGCTATTCGCAAGCGGAAATTGAGAGTCAAGGTGGATGGACCAGCATTGTCCATCCAGATGATCTGGCATTGGCGTTACAACACCTGTCCCGACTCAACAGCGGCCATTCAGATACCCGTGAATATCGGATTGTGACCAAATCTGGAGTTATCCGATGGTTGCGAACCTACAGTCGGCCAATCATTGATCCGCACACCAACCTGGTCACCCAAATTTATGGTGCCTCGCAGGATGTTACGGAAATCAACGCTGGGCGCTTGCTCGAAGCACTGATGCACCAGCTTGACCAAATGGTCCTTCAGGAACTCCCGCTTGAAGATATTGTGTCGTATGCCTGCACCCGGTTGACCAGTCTGTTTAGCTATTCGGTGGTTTGGGTCGGGTTAAAAGAACAAAATGGATCAATCGGAGTCAAAGGCTACTCCGGGTTATGGGCACGCGACTGTCTTTCACAACTCCCGCTGGTCTGGGAAGAAAAACTGGAAACCATTGGACTGGCCGGACTGGCCATTACCTCGGGAAAACCCCAACTCGCCCGCCCAACCGATTTGCATTTGTGGCACTGGCGCAAAGCTGGCCGCTATGGTGTCAGATCAGCCATTGCGCTCCCTCTCATTGCTCGTGGGCAAACGGTGGGTGTGCTCAATATTTATGCCAGTCAAAAAGATGCCTTTAACCAGCATTATCTTTCCTGGCTTGAAGCACTTGCCACCCGGATTGCGATTGCACTGTTGATTTCAATTGATCGCCTGCAATTACGCCTGCAAAGCGCCGCACTTGAGTCCGCCGCCAACGCCATCATTATCACCAACGAATCGGGCAATATCGAGTGGGTAAATGCTGCGTTTACAAAATTTAGCGGGTATACCGCGGCTGAAGTCGCGGGGAAAAACCCGCGAATCCTGCGTTCGGAAGAACATCCACGGGCATTTTTTGAGAAGTTCTGGGAAACACTTATGTCCGGTCAGGTCTGGCACGGTGAACTGATCAACCGGCGTAAAGACGGAACGCTGTACACGGTTCGCCAGACAGTAATTCCGTTGCTTAATCAACACAATGCCATTACTCATTTTGTGGCGGTCCAGGAAGACATTACCCAGCAACGCGAAGAAGAAGCCCGCATGGTGAAAATGGCCTACTATGACCCGTTGACCAATCTGCCCAATCGCACCCTGTTTCAAGATCGGCTTCGACATGCGCTTCTCCAGGGGCACCGCAATGACTGGCGGGTCGGGGTTTTATTTGTTGATTTGGACCGATTTAAGCGCATCAACGACACCCTTGGCCATGATGCGGGCGATCAATTGATTACCGAAGTAGCCCGCCGACTGAGCACCAGTGTTCGGCGGAGTGATTCAGTTGCTCGATTGGGCGGCGACGAATTTACGGTCATCCTGCCCGACCTGCAAACAGCGGAAGGCGCCCTGATCGTGGCTGAAAAAATCATTTCAGCCCTCTCGGAACCGATCCTGCTCAAAGGCCATCAGGTTCACATTACAGCCAGTGTCGGGATTGCCCTGTTTCCTGACCATGCCGCCGATGCTGATGGACTTGTGACCCGGGCTGATATTGCGATGTATGAAGCCAAACAGCGCGGCAAAAATACGTTTGCGCTCTATGAACCAGGGATGGATTTACACAGCGACACGGCCTTTATTTTGGAGCATTCGTTGCCCAAAGCCCTTCAATCCAATCAATTTATGGTTGATTACCAGCCGGTATTCAATGTCGAGTCAGGGCAACCAGCGGGTATCGAAGCCAGCCTGTACTGGAAACATAAAGAGCGGGGGCCGCTGGCGTTCGCCCAATTTGTTGATCTGGCCGAGCAGAGCGGAACATTAAAACAAATCATGGAGTGGTACCTGCAAACGGTCATCCACCAGTTTCAGGCGTGGGCCGATCAGGTGAACCCGGAATTCAGATTTATTTTGCCGATTCCCGTCGCTTCGCTGTGTGAAACTCAAACGATTGAACGCCTCAGAGACCTGGTCCAGGAATTTGGTCTGTCATTTTCCTGGCTTGAGATTGCGCTCCAGGAATCGGAACTGGTGAGCACCGCTGGTACAGTGCAGCCCATTTTTGAACAACTCCGTGCCGAGGGGGTCAATTTTTCACTGCGCGGGTTTGGTGTCGGCAATTTGCCCCTGGCGACCCTTCATCGGTTAAACCTGCACCAGGTCAGTTTGGATTCAGGGCTGATGGCTCAACTTGGCGAAAGTGAATCAGACGCCATCCTGGTTTCGGGTCTGATTGAGTTACTTCATCACCTGGGAATGAAAGTTGGTGCCGAGGGGGTAGAAACTGAAGCACAAATAAAATGCTTAAAACAATTTGGATGTGATGAACTCAAGGGGAAAGGGGGTGAGTGGTGGGGGAGCTCCGCCAATCTTGACCTGATGATTCGGAAGTCAGCAACTGGAGAGGAATTGCCATTCGCGGCTGTAAAATCCTTTGAATCATCAGATAAACCGCTCCGAAAAATTTCTTGAGGTTGAATTATGAAGTTAGAACCTGCTAGAAATAGAAAGTCTTTTTATACTGGACGGATTTCAAATGCACCATCACCCCGATGAGGGATTCTCTTCCATTGCCGAGAAACGGCCTCACCACATGACCACTCAAGGAAAACTCCGGTTTTTAGTAGACCTGATGGCCGAACCAGTCATTGAGTGGGATCCATCGCTGGTGATTACCGGGATGAATAAAGCCGCTCGAATCTGGTTTGACCAGACTGGTACCGACCTGGTTGGTCAATCACTGCTGACTCTGTTTGCCCACCCTGAGCAAGGTGAGTCGTTCAAACGCCTGCTTTCAACCACGGGAAGCAGTTGGATTGAGTGCCGGACCCATCAGGGCCAATGGCGCAAGGCACACTGGTCCTGGGTAATTTTGGAAGCAGCGGGTAATCAGTCCGGGGAGAGAATTGCCATCATCACGGCTTCGGAGCCGCTTTCCAACCCCATTCCAACCCTGCCGACAGCTCAATTTGTTCCCACTGAAGACCTGCGTTCAACGCTGGATGCCATTCCAGCCAGCGTGGTCCTGGTGGACCAGGATGGAATCATCCGACTGGTCAACGAGCACTGGCACAACTTTGGAGTTTCCAATGCGTTTCAGGATACGACTCAGGGTTTGGGGTGGAACTACCTGGAAGTTTGTCGAAAGGCGGCCCCCAGTTCACCCGATGCTGAAAAAGCCCACCACCTGATCAAAGCGGCGCTCGAATCTCGAATCAGTAGTTACGAACTTGAATACCCCTGCCATGGCCCAGTTGGCAAGCGATGGTTCCGCATGCTCATCGCGCCGGCCACGCTTCAGAATCAAACCTTTGCCCTGGTGATGCACCTCGACATCACCGAAAAAAAATTAGCCGTGGATGCCTTCCGTATCAGCGAAGCCCGCTATCGTTCCCTGATTGCGGCGACAGCCCAATCCGTCTGGACAACTTCTGTTGACGGCCAGGTGACTGAGGATCAACCAAGCTGGCGGGCATTGACGGGGCAATCACCAGATGAAATTCAAGGGTGGGGCTGGCTTGACGCCATCCATCCGGAAGACCGACCGCAAATCAAACAGGCATGGGCCTATGCCCTGGAAACCAAATCATTATTGAGTCTTGAACATCGAGTTCGGATTGCCACCGGGGAATATCGCACGTTTGCCGTCCGCGCCGTGCCGATTACAAATGAGGCCGGGCAAGTTGATGAATGGATTGGCGCCCACACCGACATCACTGATCAAAAACGCGCCCTTAACGAATTAAAGAAGGCTGAAACCCAGCTTCGGCATTCCCAGCGGATGGAAGCCATTGGCCAACTGGCGGGCGGAGTGGCTCACGATTTTAACAATTTACTCATGGTTATTTCGGGATACGCCGACCTGGCGGCGACCAAACTCGGAAAAACCAGCCCGGTGTATCGGTTTTTGGAAGAAATTCGCCAGGCCAGCCGGTCGGCCTCGGGTGTCACCCGTCAGTTGCTGGCTTTTAGCCGCAAGCAAGATCAACAACTCAAGTCACTCAACCTGACCGACGTCGTTACGCAACTTCATAAATTGCTTGGCCGGGTGATTGGAGAGGACATCAAGCTGGTGACTTCCCTGGCAAACGACACAGCTCTGGTTCTGGCCGATCCAACCCAAATTGAACAGGTGGTACTCAATTTGGTCGTCAATGCCCGCGATGCCATGCCGACCGGCGGCACCTTGACGTTACAAACCAAAAATGTGGTCCAAACCACTGAGGAACGGACACTTCATTTCACGGTTCCACCTGGAAAGTATGTGGCGGTGATCGTCACCGATACCGGGTGTGGAATGGATGAACCGATCCTGGAACGAATTTATGAACCCTTCTTCACCACCAAGGAAGCCCACAAAGGCACCGGATTGGGCCTGTCCACGGTCTATGGAATCGTCCAGCAATCAAATGGGTATATTTTGGTCGAGAGTCAACCTGGACAAGGGACTACTTTCACGGTCTTGTTACCTCAAACACCAGGACTTGAATGCCAGCCAGTCACCGACGAACCAGTCATCCGTGTGAATGTCAGCCATATCACAATTTTGGTGGTCGAGGATGAAGACTCAGTCCGCTCGATGGTTCGGGAAGTCCTGACGCTGTGGGGATACCATGTCCTGGAAGCCGTTAGCGCCGAAGCCGCGATCAAACTGGTTGAACAATTCCATAAACAGATTGACCTGTTGCTGACGGATGTGGTGATGCCTGGAATGAGTGGTGCTGAACTGGCTCAGTTTGTTCAAGCCAAACATCCCTCTCTTAAAATTCTGTTTATGTCAGGCTATATCGCCGACGCCAGCCATGCGGTTGGAGTCGTGAGTGAACTCGAAAATTTTATTTCCAAGCCGTTTACCCCACTGACGCTCGTCAAAGCCATTCAGACGATCTTGAATCAACCCGTTGATTCATAAGGATGAGAGAATGACAAGGTGACAGGGTGACAAGGTGACTGGATGACAAAATGACAGGATGACAAGGTGACACAGTGACAAATGACAAGGTGACAGGATGACTGGGTGACATGCTGACAAGGGAAGAAATGTGAGTCTGTCACTGTGTCATCCTGTCACCTTGTCACTGTGTCACCTTCGTCATGATCGCCAGAACGCGCTGGATCAGGGCTTTCGGGGTAAATGGTTTTTGAAGCAATTCAACCCCTTCGTCCACCACGCCATGATGGGCAATGGCGTTTTCGGTATAGCCCGAAATGTACAACACGGGCAGGTCGGGTTGTTTTTCCTTGAGCTGTTTGGCCAACAGGGGGCCTTTGATTCCGGGCAACACCACATCAGTCAGAAGAAAGTCAAATTGAATCGCCTGGGTTTCAATCAGTTCCAGGGCCGCCTCGGCAGAGCCGGCATCATATACCTGAAACCCGGCGTCTTTGAGAATCTGCCGGGTTAGATTTCGGACGACGGCTTCGTCTTCAACCAGGAGAATTGTTGCTGTTTGGGCAGGGAGCACCGGTCGGTGCTGGTGAATTTCCACTGGCTGGTCAACTTCGTGGGTTCGGGGCAGATAGATTTTAAAAGTAGTTCCGACCCCAAGTTCACTGTAAATCCAGATGTACCCATTACTCTGGGTAATGATTCCATACACGGTCGGCAACCCAAGGCCAGTGCCTTTATCGCGGGATTTCGTGGTAAAAAAAGGTTCAAACACACGCGATTTGGTTTCAGCATCCATTCCGCACCCGGTATCGGAAACGGCCATTAAGACATATTCCCCTGGGTTCACATTAAAATGCTGATTGGTATAGGCAGGATCCAGAAACACATTGGCTGTTTCAATCGTCAAGTTCCCACCTTCGAGCATGGCATCACGGGCATTGACGACCAGATTCATCAACACCTGTTCAATTTGATGCTGGTCGGCCTTTACCGGCCATAAGTCACTTATCAATTTGGTTTTGAGGGCAATGTGTTCACCAATGATCCGGTGAAACATGCGCTCCATATCGGCGACTACGGAGTTAAGGTTGATGACACTGAACTGCATGACCTGTTTTCGACTAAAGGTCAGTAACTGGCGGGTCAGTCCCGCCGCCCGGTCAGCCGCTTTTGCAATTTCATTCAAATTTTTACACAACGGATCAGCCGGATGCAGGTGATGAAGCGTAAGCGCGGTATAGCCGGTAATGGCGGTCAACAGATTATTAAAATCGTGCGCAATCCCGCCAGCTAACTGACCAACCGCCTGCATTTTTTGTGATTGCCGAAGCTGCTCCTCAATTTGTTTGACCACGGCTTCGGCTTTCCGCTTTTCAGTGATATCCCAAAAATAAACGCCGAGTCCTTCGTCAACAGCATAGACTCGCAATGCAACCCAGACATCCAGGGGAGGGTAATACAGCTCCAGCATTTGATGGGTTCCGGTTTCCAAAACCTGCTGGTATACTGCCAAAAGCCCAACGGATTCAATCTCGGGAAACAATTCCAGAATTTTGCGACCGATGATTTGATGCCGAGACGTGTGAGTGATCCGCTCAAACTCCCGGTTGACATAGGTGAGTCGCAACTCCTGGTCAAGGGTATAAAACCCTTCACTGATGGTGTCGAGCGTGTGGGTTAACCGAGTGGTGAGTTCCTGGTTGTCAGCCTCGGCTCGGGCCCGTTCCGTGATGTCCTGAGTGTAGCCATAGAGCCGGCATACTTCTCCAAATTCATCCCGTTCAGCCTCGCCATGTTCGAGCATGACTTTTGTCTTTCCGTCTGATGTGAGGATGCGATAGGTATGTTCAAAGGGGTTCCCCGAATTGAGCGCCTCGGAAAGACAGGCAATCACACGGTCCCGGTCATCTGAGTGAACCAGAGCCAGAAACGCTTCAAATGTCGCTGGAAAGGTTTGTTCGTTGATTTCAAAAATGTGGTACAGCTCTTTGGACCAGGTGAGTTTTCCAGTTTCGATTTCCCGACTCCAGTTGCCCAATTTGGCCAGGCGCTGAGCTTCGGCCAGGTGGCGTTCACTCTCAATCAGATCAATTTGACCCTGTTTGAGTTCGGTAATGTCATGGAGCATGCATAACATGGCCGGCTGCTCATCAATTTCAATCAGTTCCACTGAAGTCAGGGTATCCTTGATTTCCCCGGTTTTGGTTCGAATCTGCGCTTCCACATGAGCCGATGTCTGGTGGTCCGCAAATTGTTGAATCAAGTGGTGACGGGTTCCCGGCACAACCCACAAGTTGAGATCCAGGGTTGTTTGATTGAGGACTTCCTCTCGTTCAAATCCGACCATGGAAAGAATTTGAGGGTTGGCATCCAGGATACGCCCTTCGGGATAGGTTGTGATAAAACACCCAATCGGGTTGCTGTGAAAAAACTTGGAAAATCGGGCTTCGCTCTGCTGGAGTTTGGCTTCGGCTTGCCGGCGGGCAGTTATATCCGTCACCAACACCAGGCGTGCTTCAGCACCATGAAATTCCAACCCATATGAAAGAATTTCAACCTCAATGAGCCGTCGGTCTTTTGTCAGGTGGTGCCAAACTTTGGGGACGCCAAGACCTTCGGGCAATGAAGCCACTGAGTTTTTGACCGCGTCAATATCTTCAGGCGGGCGAATATCCAGAATGGTCATCTGGTGAAACTCTTCGCGGGTATATCCATACACTCGAAGCGCCGACTCATTGACGTCCAAAAATTTCAGGGTTTTGAGGTCATAGACCCACATCGGCTGCGGGTTGTGGTTAAACAGATAGCGGTACTGGACCAGTGGGATTTCCATCGAGGTCGTAAGAGCCTTCAGGGCCCGGCGGGCGGCCAACGGCAACCGGCGCAGCGCACATTTCAGAACATAATCCGACGCCAGCCCGGTGGTTGCCTGGAGCGCCATGTCTTCAAATTCCGGGCTCGTGACAACGATGATCGGTTGATACGGAAACCAGGTTTCAAGCGTGGTTTGAACCGCGGCCCAGGTTAAACTTTGAAAGGAAACTTCTGTTAAAATTAATTGAATCTGTTGGATACGGGCAGCTTCGATTTGTTTTAGAGAGTCGGCTTCGGTCCATTCACAGGCCACACAAGCACTGGCAAATTGCTTTTTGACCAGTTCGCGGGCTGTTTGGTGTTCATCAATGAGTAAAATGCGTGTAACCTTCTCGTGTGGACGATACATAGGGACTCACCTTTGTCATCCAGGGGGTTCAAGCTCAGTAGCTGGTCCTAAGTATCTTGCCGAAAATTCCCAGACATTTTGAACCACAAAACACACAAAATACACGAAAAGAATCAACCACTTACGAAATCCAATATCTCAGAAAATCTGTGGCAAGGTACTTAACTACTCGTTGGTTACGATACTATCATCAACCCATTTGGATCAAATGATTTTGTTCGTACCTGATTTTGAATCTTCCAACCTGAATAAAAGTGAGTTTTCGGAGAAAAACAGTTGAAAACAAAAGTTAGAGGTTTTTTGTGAACAGCAGTTGCATTCATAAAATTACCCGTGGCATAACCTCCACAAAGTATGCCAGAACCTTCAGGAAATCAGCCGTCACTGAAATACCACTCCCGAGGCAGGAATTATGGAGACTCGATTTTCTCCGCTGGCGTCATTTCATTCAACTTCCATGCTGGAAATCCTCCAGGCCATTGACATCAGTTTTGGCAAGTCACTCAAACCAGTTTGTGTTCTCAAATTGGCATCATTGCACCCATTTGATTTCAGATTTCTCTATACCAATCGAGCGGTAACGGAATTGACCGGATTTGAACGCGAAGTCCTCGAACACCATTCACTCTCTGCAATTTTTCCGCCGCAACTCAATCAAATTCAATTTGGAAAACTGATCCATACGATCAACCCTGATTTTCAAGGCACGATTGAACTGATTGGTATCGCCCTGGATGGAACCGAACATTTTATCAAAGCGACTTTTTCACCCTGGCTCAACCCGGCTGAACCTCCCTGGTATTTCACACTTCAATTCCTGGAAGTGACAGATTGTCCAGAAGAATTTTCGTTTACCCCAGATCGCCCAATGCTGGCGCCCCAGGTCATTCCATCCAAACCCAGCAAACAGAGCTTTACGGGCAGACTCAACCAGTTTTTGGATCAGCAGCAACAATTTTGGGCCAAAATGAGTCACGAAATCCGCACCCCGTTACAGACTATCATTGGGTTGTCGCATATCCTTCAGGGCACCAAACACGGCTCGTTGACGGATCCGCAACGGTCCTCGGTCAAATCCATCGAAGAATCCGCCGAAAAACTTCTGAGTATCGTCAATTCGATTCTCGATTTATCGCGGATTGAGTCTGGGAAGCTCTCGGTCAATATCCAACCAATCAAGCTGCAGGAACTGATTGAACCCTGTCTGCGATCAATCCAGCCGGCACTCCAGGCTAAGCGGCTTCATTGTGAAGTTGTCTATGAAGGCGCTGCCACAACCATCCTGGGCGATTTGAAATTACTGCGCCAGAGTTTTCTCCAGTTGTTGGACAATGCCATCAAATTTTCCCTGGTTGATGGCCAGATTGGAATCATCACTCGCTATCATGCCAAAACACACAGTGTTCACCTTACGGTTTGGGATCACGGACCTGGAATCCCCAGTACCAGTTTTAAATTTTTATTCTGGCCGTTCACCCAAATTGATGGTAGTTTGGCAAGACAGCATGAAGGCGCTGGCTTAGGATTGCCATTAACCGTTCGTTTGGTTCAGGCTCAGGGTGGCTGTACAATTCTGGAAACCAAACCCGGCCAGGGTTCACGGTTTACCATTGTTTTGCCTGCCGTCACCGCCAATTCATTTTCGAGACCTGAGTACCAGGCGGTCGTTGATGCCTTGATTCAGACGCTGAACCGATTGGGTCAACCAGTTCTGTTTCAATCAAGCAAGCAGGTTCTGGTTTCTCCGATCTTGCAACTGGCCGAAGGGCTGGAGTCAGCGGCGGTTATCACTCACAATACCGAAGAATCGCTCCACTGGTTGAGTTACCACACAGCCGCAGCGGTGGTGATTGAAGCCCCCCTGGTCACGCGTGAAAAATTAGAACTGGTATCGCACTTTCAACGGCTGCCCGCCATGAGCCGGGTGCCCTTTGTGCTCATCAACAGCCTTGATATCCCAGGTGATGCTGAACTGTGCGAAATGGCTGGCGTCACGCAGTATGTGTGCAATCCAGTTACCCTTCCTGAACTGGCGGAACTGTTGCAAACCAGTCTGCCGGCAACAAATCCCTGATCATCTTTCCAGCAAAAACAGGCACGAGGCTTGTTGATGCTTCTGAACATTGCGTTATGAACACACTGGCGACGTTGTTGATCGTGGATGATACCTTGAGTGTCTGCCAGGTTCTGGTGGATATGCTTGAATCACCCGAATACCACATCGAGACAGCCAATGATGGGTTTGAAGGCTTGCTCAAGGCCCGCACCTTGAAACCCGATTTGATCCTGCTCGATGTCATGATGCCGGGCATGGATGGCTTTCAGGTTTGCCAGCACCTGCGCACGACGCCCGATCTGGCCGAAGTCCCGATCTTGATGCTGACCGCCCTCGATGATCAGGAATCCCGGATTAAGGGGATCGAATCCGGTGCCGATGATTTTATTACCAAACCGATCTCACCGGATGAACTCAATGCCCGGGTGCGGACCATTGTTCGGCTGAACCGGTATCGCCGGCTTCATGCGGAACGCGCGAAATTTGATTGGGTCGTGGAACAATCGGAAGATGGCTATCTGGTTCTCAACGATGAGGATCAGGTTACCTATGCCAACCCCAAAGCCTGTCTTTTACTGTCCATTCATCCAATTGGAACCCACCCGGAACCAGTCTATTTTCGGGCAACGATTCAAAAACAGTACCAGTGTCACCCATCTGACCTGTGGAACACCTGGCCGCTTGAAAATCCCGAGTTGCCATCCCCTCCGCCCCGATATTTGGTCCGCCCCGAAACCGAAACGTCGCAGGCATTCTGGCTTCAGGTCTTTCAGTTCCAGGAACCGATCCAGCAAGCCGCCCACCGAATTATTTGTCTAAAGGATGTAACCTCCCAAATCTTGACGATGCGGGATGTTCAGGCATTTCATCGGTTGATTCCACACAAACTCCGCTCACCGCTCAATTCCATGCGGCTGGGCATTGAAATGCTGGCCATGCATTCGGCGGCTCTGCTTGGCGGGGAAATCGCGGATCTGGTTGATATGGCCCTGCAGGGCATCTATCGGCTCGATCAGGAAGTAACAGACGTGGTGCAATACCTGCACGCCCCAGCCCTGGCTCGCAAAGGGAAAGAAATCCAGGTTGAAGCCGTGACGGTCTTGACCAGGCGCATCAGCGATGAACTTGAACTGGCGCCGCCGCAAATCAGCCTCACCTCCAACCTTCAATCCTATCAATTACAACTCTCCGAACCGGCGTTGGAGCGTGTGTTGTTTGAACTGCTTGAAAATTCAAAGAAATTCCACCCGCACCAGTCTCCGCAAATCACCATCGAGGTTGAGCCAACTGGCCTGGAGCAAATCAGGCTCCGCGTCACCGATGACGGAGTCCATCTGTCACCTGAACAACTTGAGCGAGCCTGGGTTCCATATTACCAGGGTGAAAAATACTTCACCGGCCAGGTGGCTGGCATGGGATTGGGCTTGCCGATGGTCGCGATGTTGATTTGGGCGGCTGGTGGGAGTTGCCTGTTGCGAAATCGGCCTGACCAGCCCGGCATCCAGGTTGAACTGGTGTTTCCCGTGACGGTTCCTGTTTCCAAACCAGAAAGCGACCCGGTTGGCGCAAACCTGCGCCAATCGTAGCCGCTTGCTCAATCGGGTTGGTCAGTTCTGGAGCCCAATTGGCTCCTTGAGTCCTTTTAGCCAGCACACTTCTCAAAATGAAGACTCAAACCCTGAATCTTCACCTTCACTTTCTTATCCAGTTTGTGGCTTGTCTCCTGGATTTTTCCGCTCAAACCCTGTCATATGGACACAATACGTCTCAAGAAAGATCCACCTCCACCAGAACCGGATCCAGCACCAACACCTCAGCCTGAGCCCTCGCCGGTGGAATCGCCGCCAATCGGCGCACTCCATCACATCAGGCCCGGTGACCAGTTGGGCCCCTATACCTTGATCTGTCGGCTTGGACGCGGGAATTTTGGTGTTGTCTGGCTGGCTGAACGACGTGGGGCGATTGCCACCACCAGTATTGCCTTGAAAATGCCGCTGGATGAGGAAGTTCCACTCGATTCATTGCGGCGCGAAGCCTCGCTCTGGGTCAAGGTCAGCGGCCACCCAAACATTCTGCCGATTATTGAAGCCGAGGTCTATAGCGGACAAATTGTCATTGCCAGCGAATATGTCAGTGGCGGGTCGCTCGCCACCTGGCTGCAAAAACACAATGGGGCCGCCCCGTCAATGGAAGCAACGCTCGAATTGATGAATGGAATCTTGCGTGGATTGGAACATTTACACGAGCAGCGGGTCATCCATCGCGACCTTAAACCAGCCAACATCATGCTCCAGCATGGTTCACCCCGGCTCATGGACTTCGGCGTTTCCAGGGTGATTGAAAACAGTCTGTTGACCAACACCATTGCCGGAACGGTCCAGTATATGGCCCCAGAGGCTTTTGACGGGTTTCGAACCGAACTGACTGATCTGTGGGCGGCGGGGGTGATTTTTTATCAACTGGTCTGTGGAAGACTCCCCTTTTTGCAAATGGGCGATATCGTTCGCCGCGATCCGTTGCCGATGCCGGCAACCGTCCCAGAACAAATCCAGCACATCATTACCCGGTCACTCAATAAAGAACCCAATTTCCGCTACCAATCAGCCGGCGAGTTGCGCGATGTCATTCGGCACGTCTGGAAGACGGTATCGTTCCCCCCAAGCCCCATGGGCAGGGACGAATTACGTCTTCCGCAGGACCAAACCGTCATTCTGAAAACCGATGATCATCAAAACACCTCAACCCATTCTGAAACCATCACTTTTTCCAAACCCAGACCGGTATTGAGTTCGCAGGTTTTTGATCGAGCCGTTCTCGACGCCTGGGGAAACGTGGTCGAATGGGTGACGGGAGAGTGCCAGTATTTTGATGAACTGCTGGATGAAGGACTGTTTCTGCGGATGGTGTCCATTTTAGAGGGCTCGTTCCTGATGGGAAGCCCAAGCGGTGAAGGAAAAAGCTATGAAAAGCCGCAGCACGAAGTGAAAGTCGCACCATTTTTCCTGGGTATGTTCCCAGTCACGCAATCCCAGTGGCAGGTGGTGGCCCAGTTTCCCAAAATCAACCTCGATTTGTCGCCGACGCCTTCTTTTTTTCAGGGCGACCCATTGCTTCCGGTCGAGCAGGTCTCGTGGGAAGAAGCCCAGGAATTTTGTGACCGGCTTTCAATTGCCACCGAACGATCATTTCGGCTTCCCACTGAAGCTGAGTGGGAATATGCCTGCCGGGCCGGAACATCAACCGTTTATGCCTTTGGTGATAACATCGCCACCGATTTTGTCAATTATGACGGGAACTATCCTCACGGACTGGGAAACAAAGGCATCCATCGCCAAAAAACGGTGCCCGTTGGTAGTCTTGGAGTGCCGAACGGATTTGGAATCTATGACATGCACGGCAATGTCTATGAGTGGTGCCAGGATATCTGGCACAATTCGTACCGCAATTCCCCAGTCACATCTGACTGCTGGAATCAATTTGGAGATGACCGGTACCGGGTCCTCCGCGGAGGCTCGTGGCTCAACGTGGCTGATTTCTGTCGAAGCGCTGACCGGGTCCGCTTTGCACCGAACCTCAAAAACAAAATTCTTGGGTTCCGTGTCGCCCTGAGTTTCTGAGCCGGGATTGGGGATGGTATAAGGGGACAATGGGACAGGGGGACAAGGGGACAAGGGGACAAGGGGACAAGGGGACAAGGGGACAAGGAGAAAAAACATGCTTCCGCTCCCAACGCCGGGAGGAGGATCTCCTCGTCTCCTTGTCTCCCCCATCTCCTTGTCTCCCCATCTCCTTGTCTCTCCCAGATCCTTGTCTCAAACAGGCTCACCTTTCCTTATCCTGGCGCTTATGACCCGCAACCCTGAACCCTGAACCCTAACCTATGATGCTTACACCCGTTTCGCCCATCACTGAAGAGATGTGTTTGGTCATTGAGCCCGAGTGGAATTCATTTCACAGCCTGGCTGAAGTACTGCGACATGGATTGAGCCGACCTGACCTGTACCACCCAACCGTGATTACCGATGTCATTGTTCAGGACGAGTTCACCCACGACATCGTGATTGCCCGGCGAGATGGGCTGGTACTCGTCCTGGGTTCAACCTGACTGGGTGCCATCACGGCAGTTGCCGTGTGGGACCACCAGCCAGATGGCGATGAATTGCTGGCCTTTCGGCTCAAACAAGGTTGGGAACCGACTCCTTCGTTGCTTGTGGAAGGCAATCAGGTTCTGGGCCATGGCGCCTGTTGGTATCATCCGAAAGTTAATCCAAACTAAGTGAGTTAGCAAAAGTTATTTGAAAAAAGATTTCAACCAAAAGTTCTTTGATAAGATGCCAGCCTTGAGTAAGGCTTCAGTCTGAGTCAGTGATTGAATCCATTGCTCAGCAAAGTCAGCGTGCTGGTCAATATC
>JACQXX010000051.1 GCA_016208495.1 Acidobacteriota bacterium
CGTTCGGCTTTTCCTCCTTCCCGCTCTTCCTGCTTCCTCTTCCTTTCGCCTCCTTTGCCTTCTTCTTCTCTTTGTTCTTCCGCCTTCACCTGGACTTCTCTTTCTGAATTGACCTTTTTTTATTCAAACAAAGAATTGCTGGTTTTCACCTTGATCAGTTTGACCTGACCCACAATGAAATTTTTGGAATTTGCCCGGTTCATCGGTGTCAACTGCTGGCCGATGAAGTTCCGATCCGGTATGGATTGTTGAACCTCACCCCAAAGATCGTTGAGTTGAACCGGCAATTTCCCTTTGCAAATACTTATGTTTCAGGAGGTTGTGAAATCCAGGATGAATATCAAGCCGCCGTTGTGTACTGTGCCTTGTGTCGAGAAGGATGGCTGAAGGCTCAACCGCCGAATCAGCCGAAAAAATCGCAATTTGCCAGGAAGCGGTAAAGCCATCTTCCTGAATGAAAACCTGCTTTCCTCAATTCTGAACCTGAAGGAGCCCCGTGAATCATCTGGTTTTGCTTGGCGATTCAATTTTAGACAATAGTGCCTGGGCCTATAACGGGCCTGAAATGTGTGTGCATTTACGCGAACTGGTTGCTGAGGACTGGCAGGTTACGCTTCTGGCAGTTGATGGGCACACCACCCAGGATGTCGTCAGGCAACTGGAACTGGTGCCAACCACGGCCAGTTTTCTGGTCATCAGCGCTGGTGGAAATAATGCGCTGAGGTACTTACCAGTCCTGATGGAGTGTGTCACAACCACGGCTGAAGCCATGGAAAAACTCTATCAAATCATTGAAGAGTTTGAAATTGACTACCTTGAAATGCTCACGGCGGCCCAATCTTTCAAGTGCCCGGTGGCGGTCTGCACCGTCTATAATCCACGGTTTCCTGACCCAAAGTGGCAACAGGCGGTGCTGGCCACGCTGGCATTGTTTAATGATTGTATTGTCCGGTGTGCTGTTCGAATAAACATTCCGGTGATTGATTTGCGGATGGTGTGTACCGAAGAAACCGATTTTACTAACGCGATTGAACCTTCGGCCCAGGGGGGACGCAAAATCGCCGGAGCGATTGCCACCATGCTCCGGAATGTTGAATTTCACACCAATAAATCTGAAATCTTCGGGGTTGAATGGAAAACGAGTGGCTAAATACCAGTTTGTAGTCAGTAGTCAGTAGTTCGCTAAACTCTTTTTATTGAATTACTTGACTATTTTCTAATACGAGGTATTCATTGCGAAATAGGGTGAGTTTTCTGGAAATAAGCGATGAGGAACGCGTAACGTGTTTTCCGCTCAGACCAGCAGTACCGCTGAAAAGGATGGATAACAATGACGACTTTTCAAAAAGTTACAAATTACCAGTGTGGATGTTGTGGGTTTATGACCGAACAAGACATCCTGACGAGTACCAATCAAGGGTTTGCGCCAGACCTCGATGGCCGACCAGGAGAAATGAAGCGATCAACCATGCCCTTTTGGGTTCAAACCTGTCCAAATTGTAATTACTGTGCGCCTGATATCGCCACAGCCGAAGCCGGAGTCCAAACGTTTCTCAATCAATCAACCTACCAGGAGCAGCGCACCAATCCAAATTTTTCTGACCTGGCCAATCAGTTTTTGTGTGCCTCAATGATTTTAGAGCACTCCGGAAAGAATCTTCACGCAGCCTGGCAGTCCATTTTTGCCGCCTGGTGTTGTGATGATGATGGGCAAGAGCAAAACGCTATTTTCGGTCGCAATCAGGCACTGGACCTCATTTCACGAGCCACCCGGAAAGAATGGCTTGACCGGCGCGTCCAATTCGATTCGGTGGTCAGGGTTGATTTGCTCCGCCGGGTGCGTCGTTTCTCCGAAGCACTGAGCGAAATCCAAAAATTTCAGGAACTTGAGCCTGATGTGTTTCGACAGCAAATTTTAGCCTTCGAGAAGAAATTGATTTTGAATCAGGATTCAGCCAGCTACTCGACTGATGCGGCAACCGGACCGGTCACAGAAGTTCAGGATCTCAATGAAACCCTGAAGTATATTTGCAAATTCTTTGAAAAGCTTCTGACACCAACTGAACGGGAAATTGCTTTTACACAATATATCACCGAAGAAAGTGGTTGTATTTGGATCACTCGCAATCCAGATCATTTGAGAATTCTCAACCAGGGAATTGATATTTTTACCGAAAGACTTGTTCAGCGATTAAAAACTGACTACCCCAGGCGATTTATTCTAAATCAGTGCCCTCGTTGTTCGAAAGCAACCCGAACACCAGTCTCAAAACAATGCCGATATTGTGGTCACGACTGGCACGAAGCGTGATGGCAAACCATTGCCAAAATTTCACTTCTGGTTCGCAAACCGTCAGTTTTAGAGTAAGCTCGACTGGTTCACAACCCTCGTGTGCTTTCAGGTTTTCAGGTTTCACTCTCTGGAGTTTCTTATGCAATTTCCCGCACTGTTTCGCACTGGTTTGGCCATGGTTCTTCTGCTGGTTCAATCGGTTGGGATGGTGACGATGGCACATCCCACCATCAGCCGTTCGCAAACAGGTCCGCCGTCGCAAGAAAAACCCAAAATCACGGCGGTGTTGTCGGCTGGGTCCAAACTTGAACGAACCCTCACCAATGACGAATCAAACACCTTCGAACTCACCCTCAGCCAGGGTCAATATCTGGAACTGGAAGTCGAACAAAAAGAAATCAAGCTGTATGTTTCGCTGACGGATCCTGCCGGGAAACCAGTCCTGGAAATTGAGAGTGCCTATGATGTCGGCTCAACCGAGTACGTCGGGTTTCTGGCTGAAACAACTGGAACGTTCCTCATCACCGTCACGATGGATGGCACGCCACACAATCGGCCCCGCAAGTACGAAATCCGGGTGGTTGATATTCGCCCAGCCCAGCCAGCCGATGTTGAACGCGCGGCGGCGATTCGAAGCTTTATGGAGGCGAAGGATCTGGCTGATGGGACGGACCCCAAGGGCAAGCTCAAAGCCCTGGACCTGTTTGACCCGTTGCTGGTGCGATTTCGGGCCATTCAAGACAAACATTGGGAAGTCACCACGCTGATTGAAATCGCGCGGCAACTCAACAAAACTGGTCAGACAAGAAAAGCATTTGAACGGTATCAAGAGGTACTGCCGTTGCTGCTGGCCCTGAATGAAAAACACCTGGCCACCTCAATCCTGATTGATATTGCCACGCTGCACAACACGTTTGGTCAGCCCCAAAAAGCGATTGAAGCCTTGCAGCAGGCGATTTCCATGGCTCAATCTATCAATCACAAACTGGGTCTTTCCGTGGCCTACAGCAATCTGGGTGTGGTCTACCGAAATCTCGGTGAGAATCATAAAGCAGTTAAGTATCACGAGCGAGCGTTGGACCTGCGGCGTGAAACGGATGATATGGGGAATTCGGGCGCCCTGTTACTCAATATGGGGGTCGCTTATGGAACAATCGGAGAGACTCAAAAAGCCCTGGATCATTTTGAGGAGGCTCTCAGGGTTTTACGTGACCGAGATGACAAAAAAGGTCAGGCGTTTACCCTGATCAGTATGGGTCGTGAGTATATTAATCTGGGTGATCCAGCAACCGCCGTACAACTCTATCAGCAGGGCCTGGGATTGATCCGGGAATTAAACGATCTTCGGGCAGAAGCCAATGTTCTCCTGGCACTGGCCACCACGCAAAAAGAGAACGACCCACAACAAGCCCTGACAAATCTGGACGCAGCTCTCCTACTGAGCCGCAAAATCGGAGACCGGCGAAGTGAAGCCAATATACTCAGTGCTCTTGGGATATTTCACTTCAATCAAGGAAAAATCGCAGAAGCCGAACCATTCTTTTCGCAAGCCCTCAAAATTGGAGAAAGTGCCTCAAATACACTGATGATCATTGAAGCCCTGGATGGGCTGACCCAGGTTTATCTCGCCATGAAAAAGTATTCCGAGGCCAGATCCAGCATGAGCCGGGCGCTGGAACTCGTTCAAGCTCAGGGAAATGAACTGCTCGAAGCCCAGTTTTTTTATTATCTGGCGCAATTGGAATCATCTGAAAAGAACCTTGAAAAAAGCAAAACCGCGATTGAAAAGGTGCTGCAACTGGTCGAATCAACCCGCGCCAGCTTCCGAAATCAGAATTTACGCGTTTCGTTTATTGGCAAAGTCCAGAGATACTATCATTTCTACATTCAGCTTTTGATGAAGCTCCACCAGGCCAACCCGGCAGCCGGCTATAACCGCCAGGCATTTAACGTCAACGAACGCGCCCGTGCCCGCAGCCTGCTCGACATACTGACCGAAACCAGAGCCCGTATCCGGCAAGGGGTAAATCCAGAACTGCTTGAACAGGAACGAATACTCCAACAAAATCTGGCTGACCAGAGTGAGCGCCTGACCCGCCTAACCAATGGCAATGCACCGGCTGAAGTTCAAGCCGAAGAACGCAAAAGCCTTGATACCCTGGTCCTTGAATATGAATCGCTCCTTTCAAAGATTCGGAAACAAAGCCCCCGCTATGCGGCGCTGACTCAACCGGAACCACTCACCCTTTCAGAAATCCAAAAGAGCGTCGTTGAATCTGGCAGTCTCCTGCTTGAATACTCACTTGGGAGTGAACAGAGCTTTGTCTGGGCAATCAGCCCAACCCAGGTCTTTTGGTATGAACTACCAAAGCAGGAAATAATTGCAACCGCAGTCAAAAAGGTGCGCAATCTCCTGCTGACCCGGAACCAGCTTCCGGCCCATCTTCTGCGCGATCAACGTGGCGACCGGATCAAACAGGCAGAGCAGGAATTGAGCACCGCCGCTGCCGAATTAAGTAATTTGATCCTGGCACCGGTGGCGGCCCATCTGGGTACCAATCGGCTACTGATTGTGGCTGATGGGGTATTACAATACATTCCCTTTGCCGCATTGCCGGAACCGATTGGAAAAGGAACAGTTTCGGGTGAAGCCACTCCGCTGGTGGTTCGCCACGAACTGGTGAGTTTGCCGTCAGCCTCAACCCTGGCGGTGCTGCGTGCGGAAGCCACCAACAAACCCAAAGCTGATTCTGACAAACTGGTCGCCGTGTTTGCCGATCCGGTTTTTGAAGTGAGCGATCCACGACTTCGTCAGGTCCTGAAACGGTTTCCTCTCGTGGCGGAAAAGAGCAATTCCCCGCGCACTGAACCAGTTGAGATAAACCGGCTCCGGCAATTGACCCCGGTGGTCAAAGCGGACGGTCAATTCTCAATTGTCAGACTTCCCTTCACACGCCAGGAAGCCACCGAAATCCGCACGCTGGCGACAGCGGCAAAAACCAGCCTGTTCCTCGATTTTGCCGCCAACCATACAAAAGTCACCACGGCTGACATTGGAAAATACCAGTACCTCCATTTTGCCACCCACGGCCTGCTTGATACCGAACATCCCGAATTTTCCGCTCTTGTTCTCTCGCTGGTGGATGAAAAAGGCAACCGTCAAAAAGGATTTTTGCGGATGATGGAAGTCTATAACCTCGATCTGGCGGCCCAACTGGTCGTGCTTTCCGCCTGCGAAACCGGGCTTGGAAAAGAAATTCGCGGCGAAGGTCTGATTGGCCTGACGCGTGGGTTTATGTATGCCGGTGCCCCATCGGTCGTTGTCAGTCTCTGGAGCGTGAGCGATCAGGGCACTTCTGAATTAATGAAGCGTTTTTATCGCGGGCTGCTGACTGAAAAACTCCGCCCGGCGGCGGCGCTTCGCAAAGCCCAAATCGAGTTAATGGGCCAGAAAGCCTGGAATTCCCCGTTTTACTGGGCGCCATTTATTGTCCAGGGAGAATTTTAGTTTTTATCGGGATTACCGTTTTGGAATTGACGCCCGTAAAGAATTCTCCCATTTTGAGTCTCGTAGCGGTTTGATTCGTTTTTCCCACGTGCTAAGCACATATCGGTGATACTCATCAAGATTGGCTGGGAGTGCACCATTTTTTTGTTGATCAATGAGGAAATCAATTTCATTTGTAAAGTAATTAAAACTTTTTATCGGTTGTTTTCCAGTTGTCCCTCTCAATTTCTTTTCTATAGTGGAGATAAATGCAATTTCAAGTAACCGAATGTCTATTGTGTTGTACGGGGCTCCCTCCCGATCATCACGCCGGGTCCATTGTTGGTTTGTGTACGTTTCATACCGCCTGATGATATCGTCATGTGTTTTAAATATCATCATGTCATCATGTGACAGCATGCTGTCCACCACTTTATCAAAGCTGGTGGACAGCTTTTTGTCGAATCGTTCGAAGTGGTGGACAGCAAGCGTTTCCCAGAATTCTTGTTTTGTAATACCAAATTGAGCACAGAAAACATTGATTCTTTTAAGGATATCTTCATTTATTCGAATTGTTTCATGCTTACGTTGATGGCGATCACCTGGCCTTGACTTTATTTGCTGTCCACTATTTTGAGCCTTTTGCTGTCCACTGCTTTGAGTGGTGGACAGCATGCTGTCCACCGCAGGTTGAGTAGTGGACAGCATGCTGTCCACCAGAATGACTGGCTGTCCACCTACTTGAGCCTCTTGCTGTCCACCATTTTGTTTCTTCGTAGTCACACCCGGATGAACAGCTAGCGGGTCACGGCTGGATTTTTTATTGGATTTTTGGTCAAGTGCATATAGAGCGGCAAAGCCAGTGTATTTCTTCTCAGACATGGAACACCGCCTCCGAAATAGCTTGATTTACGGTTTCGAGAGAAACGGTTTTTTCTCCCTGTAATAAAGACAGCTCATGTGCTACATGGCAAATCTTAAGGACTTCACGAGGAATACCGCCTGAGACTTCATAGATCTTGTCTACTTGGAGATCAGAAAAAGGATTCTTAATTTCAGCATGTTCACACCGGAAAGAAATCATGGCACGGGTTTCCCCAAGAGTGAGAGGATCTAGTGTTGAAGGAGCAAAAATTCGGGAGCGGATAGCTTTTTTAGATGGGTCAAGTAAATTCTCTCGGAGTTCAATTTGGCCTGCTAATACAAATTGAATCAACTTAGCCTGATTGGTTTCAAAGTTTAACATTGTGCGAATCAATTCCAACATCTTAGGGTTGAGTCGTTGGGATTCGTCGATGAAAAAAACTACATTGGTACCTTTTTCGAAAGAATCAACCAAAAACCCTCGAAATGCCTGTTCCTGATCATACAGGGACCGTTTGGGCAAAATATCAAACTCACCGCACAATGCTTTCAAAAAGGCAAAGTCAGAAGCGAACGAGGGTGTTGGAATCAATGCCGCGAGCGAATCTTCCCGAGACGCATATTCTCCATACAACAAACGCAAAACACTTGATTTTCCCATTCCAATATCTCCAAGCACACAAGTAAGTCCCTGGCGGCGATCAATGGTAAACCGGACTTTATGGAGAACCGCCTTGAGCGAAGGGGTAAGGTAAAGGTATGCCGGGTTTGGACTGATTGAAAAAGGGGAGTTCATCATGAAAATAAATCTTCAAAGTCTTTATAGAATAGAACCTAATTTAGAAAGTTAAATAAAAAATTACAACTAATTTTAATAAAACTTGACAGAATTAAGCCTATTTTTTTAAGAAATACAGGTATTTGCTCATTGAGCATAGCTAACCAATCAACCTCCTCACAGCTTGTAAAAACACAAAGAGCGAGACGAAGAAATCGTCTCGCTCTTTGTGTTTCCTGTTCACTACTTACGTTTGATCCACCGCTCAGCTCATCAGATCAATTCGGCCAACCGTTCTTCGAGAAGTTCAATGCGGCGATCAAACGGCAGGCGAATCAGTTTGTCAATCAGGTCGGTATCGCCCATTTCAGCCAGGACGACCGTTACTTCCCACATGATTTCCTGCCGCCGCCGCCGGCTTTCATTCTTGGCGGGCGCTTCGTTGGGATCTTGCCATTCTTTTGAAACGGCTTCGAGGAACCGCGACTGTTCTGAATGCAGTTCGTTCACAATTGATTGAATCACGTGAATGCGTGCCAGGTGGGCATCTTCGACCGTCATGCGGTGGCGGGGTTCAGTTGCATAGCGCCGGAAGCGTTCCACAATCCGCTCGGCAACCGCCAGCGGCAACCCGGCGGCGGCGGCCATATCCGACGGTTTGGCCGTGACATACGCCGACAGCGTCGAGACTCCAGCCGAAAACAGGCGACGAATCGCCGGGCGACCCACGCCCTGAACTTGCTTGAGAATCGAGCTGATGATGACCGATTCCGGCGTGTTTAAATCGTCAGGAATTGAAAAGACTTTTGGAAGGAAATTTTCAAGCTCGGAATAGGCGTCCGTGATTTCAATGCGCAGCAAGGCATCAGTATCAATATCGTTTCCGTACGAGTTCTCAGCCTTGCGCAAAACAGCTTCAAATTCTTCCAGGTGACCTGAAAGACTGTTGTAGCCAACCCCCTGGGCCGCACTTCGAACCGATTTGCAGGCAGCCAGGCAGGGTTCAATCCAGTCACGACCTCCACGACCAAGCCGGACCTGGGCGACAAACTCACGCATCGGTCGGACAAAAACCATGGCGATTTCGGTAAAGAGTTCGCGAACGGTTTCGTCATCCTGTTCGGTCTGAGCTTCATCCCCTTGAAACGCCCCATCCAGCGTGCTGTCCAGTGATTCGCCAATCCCTTCCAGAAAATTCCCGATATCGTCTTCACCAATCGTCAATAAATCAAACGGGTCGTCATGCGGGAAGCTTTCGCGGGGCGGTGGTTCGGCTGAGAGCGCCGCCAGTTGTTCGGTACGCGACGGGACTTCCATGACCTTGCGAAGCAGATTGATCGTTGGAATCGCCTGGGCCGGCACGATCCCCCGCTCAAACCCCTGGGCCCGGGCAGCCAAACCACGAAAAATGGCTGACGCTTCACCTAGACTTTGCCGAAGCTTGGCAAAAAAATCATCTTCCACTTCGCTTAATCGCCACCCGGCCACCCGGACCAGCTCGCCCAAATCAATCATCATCGCCACGGCAATTTCGTCATAAATCGGCATGGGATGGCTTTTGAGTTGGTGGCCAAACCGCTCAGCCGCCAGGGCGATGGTGTCGGTATGGATCGCGACCTGTTCAAAATAGGAATCCGCTAGCTGATTATTGCGAACCGCCAGGCGCTCCAGGCAGTGAGAGAGTAGAACCGAACTATCATCAATGGCGGCGACAAATTCTGCGATACTGTTCATAGCAAACCGGCGCAGATGTCCCGGTTCGAAAACCGGTAATCACGCCCTCCCTTTGTTCTTATCGAAGATGGTCTCTGCGTAGAGGTGGTGCAAGTGCTGCATTAGAACTGTCCAAACCTAGCATAGTTCAACACGTTCAGCACAGCGGCGCAATGAAAATAGCACAACAGATCAAGAATGAAGAATGCAGAATTGAGAATGCAGAATTGAGAATGAATAAAGTGGGGAGTGGTGCCAGTTAAGAGTTGAAAAAAAGAACGGTTTTGAATCCGCGAAGCGGGTGACATGGCTTAAAGCCTCGGGTGGAGCGTAGCGGAATCCGTGGAAAACAGAATCGGTGGAGATGAATTCCGCCGCCCAGGCCACACTGACCGGTGCTGGGCACCACGGATTCCATTCGCTGACGCTCATTCCACCCGAGGCTTTGATTATTCCGCCCAGTTCCTGGGCTGAGAACCAAAAACCGCTTTAACCCTTAACTGGCACCACTCCCCACTTTATTCATTTCCTATTCTCCTCCGTAGCGGATTTCCATGCGGCGTAACAGCACCGAGGCCAGGGCGAGGGTAAGGGCCGTCATAATCAGCAAACCAGGAATTGAAATCCAGGCCGGCGTTGGCTCAGCCACAATCGCAAATGGCCCTTCAGACAGGGGAACTGGGGTTAAGGATTTGAGGTAATGCAAAACGCTCAGTTTCTTGAGAATTGGCGGCAATAAAAACCCAATCATTTCCCAGCCAAGAAAAGCAATTGCTGGAAAAATGGGGTTTCGAAAGATCAATCCGACCAGCAAAAACACGGCCCCATACCCAACGCAGGCAAATACCACAATGCCAAGATACAGCACGACCTGTTTGAATCCTGGACCATTGAGCAGATAGTCCATCCCCTGAGTAAACCCGCGTGGTACATACAGTAAAAATAATGAAACGGCGGTTGAGGTCCCAAATAATCCAATGGCGGCGACGACCCCGGAAATGTATTTTCCGACCACGAGAATTTCACGTCGAACTGGACACAGGAAATAATAATGCAGGCACCGGTCCACGACGTCCCCGCGGAAGAGGTTCATAAAAATCCAGGCACAGCCAAAGAAAACCATAATTCGCAGGATCAAGGTTTCAAACATCCAGGCAAAAACTTCGGTGGCAATGACCGAATTGGTCAGTCTGGCTGAAGTGAATGGGAACGAAACCATCAAAACCAGTATAAACACTGGCAACACCGCCAGGGCATACATCAGAAGCGCCCGCCGTCCCCATAAAAATTTCTGAGTTTCAAGCCGGAAAATCGCCAAAATTTGCCGAATCCAACTGCTTGCCGGGTGGGCTGTTTCAACCTGTGCAATTTGTTCCATTGAATTAACCTGTACTGGTGTGCTGCTCACGAATCCTCCACGGTGGTACTGAAATGCTCATTTTAAATAACTACCGAATCAAATACTGATACACGGCTTGCAAGTCGTCATCAAATGGGGCAATTGATTCAACGATCAGTTTATGTTCAATCACAAGCTGGGTAAACATTTCATAAAACTGGTCGGGATTGCGGGTTTTGACAATCATTCCGCCGCGATCATCATGGAGTCGGACTTCCATCACGTGTGGGGCGCCAAACAATTTCGAGGCGACCAGCGATGGTTCGCCACAGCGGATTGTAATTTGAAGCGGGAAATCGGGGATTTCACTGCGGACGCCTGACACATCGCCTTCGGCCACGATATAGCCGTTATTGAGTAGGACCACAGAATCCGAGAGCAGGTCCACTTCGTGCAGAATATGACTCGATAAAATCAGGTACATTCCCTGTTGGGCACACTGGCGGAAGATGGCAATGACTTCGGCACGGGCGAGCGGGTCGAGTCCGTTGAGCGGTTCATCCAGGATCAACACCCGTGGACGGTGCGCAATCGCCTGACCAAGCCGGATTCGCTGGCGCATGCCCTTGCTGTAGCCTTCGATTTTTCGGTCGGCGGCGTCAGTCAGATTGACTTGTTCAAGGGCAGTTTGAGTCATTTCGGCAGCTTCGGTCCTGGCAAAGCCATGCACCAGCAAAAACGAATAAATCAACTCGCGCCCGGTCATGCCACTGGGAAAGCTGTCAAACTGCGAACAATACCCCAAAATCCGAAACAACTTTTCTGGATGGTCGGGTGTGATTCCCAGCACGGAGATCTTTCCGCGAGTCGGTTTGAGCAGGCCCGTCATCAGGTTCATCAAGGTGGTTTTTCCCGATCCATTCGGCCCGACAAAACTGGTAATGCCCGGACCAAGCGACAAATTCACCCGATTGACTCCGAGCACTTCCCCGTAAAATTTCGAGATATCATCAAAAACAATCTGATTTGCATTCATCAGTGAGAACCTTTGAGAATGAAGAATGAAGAATTGAGAATTGAGAATTGAGAAAATTTATTCATGTAAGCTATCAAAATCATTGAACTTGTACGAATACTGACTCTAACGGTCTTTTCCGTACGGAAAAAACAAACTTTTGGCTGTAATTGATACACATTAAAAGAAGTTATAGGAATGTTGTCATGGAAACTTTTTTCAGGAAAAACCAGATCTTTCGAACTTTTGCATATTCCTTCCTTAGCTAACATTGAACTACCACTCTGTATATCATCTATAGCTTTTTCTGGGTTGACTACTCGCTACTCGCTACTCGCTACTCGCTACTCGCTTTATTTCGCTACTTCGCTCAATTGATAATTTCATAGGCTCGGATTTTACGGGATAGCAACCCAAGTGAAATTATAAAAAACACGATAATGGTGAAACCGGAGCCCGCCCAGGGCAGGTCCATTCGATTGGTTTGCCCAAAGAGCCCATACCAGAGCGACCCCATGGCTTCGCTCAAACTAAACAGGTATCCCCATTTGGTTTCAAAGAGTTGATTGATGACCTGGGCAAAGACAGCGGTGGCAAAATAAAACCCGATCATGACGCCCTGAATGGTAATTTTCCGCTTGATCCAGGCCGAAAGCGCCAGCGACCCAAGGCACAGGGTCAAAATCCAGACCCAGGAGCCAACCACAATGGCCATTCCCAGTCTCAAATTTTCAATGATCCAGCCTGGTCCGGCCATATATCCTTGAAAGAGAAACAACAGCAACACGGGCACCCAGGTGACCGCGGAAAGCAGAATTAACACGACCGACATTTTGCCCAGCACATATTCAAGGCGCGAAAATGGACGACTGAGATAGAGCGCCAACCCATTATTTTCGACATCTTTTGAAACCAGTGTCGGCGCCAGCATCAAGGTCAGCAGGGTCGCGAAACTGCTTTGAAACTGCGCCACGACATAAAAATAGCGCCAGTTGATCGGAATCAAATCCCTCAAGTCGAGGTTCAAAATGGCCATTGCCTCGGCATTGTGATGCAAATAAACCCAAATACTGGCCAGGAGTGGAAAAACCAGCGATATGATAAAGAGCACAATAAACAGCTTTGATTGAAAAACCGCCCGGTAGGCATAGCGGGGCAAAATCAAAAACCGCTTCCAGGGCGACGTCAATGGCCCAGTATAGGTAAGGTAGGACTGATCATAAACTGCCATTGGGGGTCACCTCCATTGCCTTCATAAAAATATCTTCCAGCGAGTCGCGTTTGTAATTCAACCGGCGGATATGAAGCTGCCGATCCGCGGCAATCTGGTACAAATCCCGGATTTCCACACCGGGCGGCAATACCAGTTTGACCCGCCGCTCTCCGATCAACGCCCATTCACACCCAAGCCGGCTCAGTCCTTCGGCAAATGGTCCGTTGGGCTGGCCCAGTTCGATTTCGATGAATTTTAAATTGGCTTTGCGCTCGGCTTCCAAATTGCACTGCACGACAATTTTGCCTTCTTTGAGAATGACAATCTCTTCGCAGGATTCTTCGACGTCGCGCAATAAATGTGAAGACAGCAAAATGCACGCCTGGCCGCTGTCGCGAATCGTGCGTACCAGCTCCAGCATGCGTTTGCGGGATGGGTAATCGAGCCCGTTGGTGGGTTCGTCGAGGATAATAAATTGCGGCCCGTGGACAATCGCCTGGGCCAATTTGGCCATTTGCTTCATCCCCAGGGAAAAGGTATCAATCGTCCGGTAGCGGGCTTCCCCCAGGCCGACAAAAAACAGGCTTTCATGGGCCCGTTCGAGCGCCACTCTCGGCGGAAGCCCTGACAGTTCAGCCATCATGGCCACAAACCCGACGCAGGACATTCCGGCAATAAACGCATCCCGTTCCGGCATATAACCGACCAGCGCGCGGATCTTGCGGTTTTCCTTGACGATATCGTGACCAAAGAGCCGGGCATGGCCTTTGGTTGGGTGATAAAACCCAAGCAACGTGTTGATGAGGGTGGTTTTCCCGGCGCCATTCGGCCCAAGCAGTCCCACGGTCCGACCACTGAATTCACTGGTTAAGTTATCCAGAATCAGCCGTTTGCCCAGTTTAACACTCAGATTCTCAAGCGAAAGTACACTCATAAGTTAGTAGCGAAGTAGCGAAGTAGCGAAATAGTGAGTAGCGAGTAGCGAGTAGCGAGTAGCGAGTAGTCAGTACCATCTGCGTTAGCGGGTGGGGTTTTTAAAAACCCGGAACCCTAACGGGATGACAAGATGACAGGATGACAAGGTGACAAGGATTTGTTTCATCCCTCATCCTTCATCCCTCATCCCTTGGTTTCATCCCTCATCCTTCATCCCTCATCCCTTGGTTTCATCCCTCATCCCTTCCGAAAACCCGGAACCCTAATCGGCGGCATCCACTTTCGGCTCTTTTGCCCCCATAATCAAGAGCCACAACATCGTTGCCATTTCACCAAGAAGCGCCGGGAAGGTAATGTTCGAAATAAAATTCTCGTACTGCGGAAATAACAATCCTGAAAAGCTCATCGCCAGATAAGCAAACCCGTTGAGGATCAGCCAGTAACTCAAAATGCGTGGAAACCAACCCGACCGCAACATCAGAACTGCCAGTGGAAAAAGCCAGAGTCCCCACAAAATCTCAGCGCCAACGAGCACCTGATGATGTAACCGCAGGAACAGCATGGCCAGGGCATCCCGTTGTGGTTTATCAAACACCGACAAGAAATCAGCGCCGCGAATGAGTATCAAGGCCGCCGCATCATTCATCACGTTGACGAAGTCAATTGTGGCGGGAATCACCCCGCCCAAAGCCACCATCAGTACCGCCAGGTTCTGGTCTACGTTCTTGAACAACCGATAAAGCGCCAGCACCAGGAACGTCAAGATGACGCCACAACACAAGTCACCGACTATCCCAAGACGAAAAAGCAACTCGTGAGCGGCAATGTTGCTGGCCGTCACGGTTGCGTTTCCTTTTACAAAAAGTGTGGTGGGGATATAAATGAGGCGAAACGGCGCCACGAGTACAAGGAGCAAATAGATAAACCCTGCCACTCTGGCCTGTTTGCGAATTGATGTCATGACAAGCTTTTCTGTTCTAAAAAGTCGGGAGACCCATCTGGTCCAGATGGGTCTCGTTTGATTTTTATCCCACCCGCTGACGCAGGTTGGTACTGACTATTTTGCTTTGTCGGGCTGGCCTTTCAGCGCCTGCAAACCGATTGAACCAGGAATGGTCAACAGATTGGTTGGGCTGAGTTTGATGATGCCATCACCACCGAGGGCAAAGATCATCCGGTCGTCGTTGACGTAGGCATAAGCCAGGGTCGGCAAAGCGGCGGCGGCCATTGCGCCAAGTTTCAGACCTTCCGGTTTCTTCGCGTTGGATGAGTCAGCAAACTGCGTGAGCATTGGCGTCAGGTTCTGGTACATCATCATCGAGAAATTGGTGTTGCCGTCTTTGGGAAGCGCGGCCATAAAGCGGGGTGCGCTCATCAGTGAAATACCTGATTCATAGTACCGCAGCGCCTGTGACACCAGTGATTGACTTGGAGCGGCAATCATATACCCGTGAGCAAACGTGTAGGTCGTGACTTCGGCAGTGCCATTTTTGCGCACCGTGTAGTACACCTGACCGTCCACCGTTGTTGAATCAAGACGAAAGGTCAGGTTTTCTTCCGGTTTGATCACCGAATTCACTTCCACAATCGCTTTGGCAAAGCTTTCCTGGAGTTTGACCGGATCATTGACTTCCAGAACCAGTTTCCAGGCTGGGGTTGGGAGCATCGGACCATCCACGGCAAAAGCCACTTCACCACCGAAGTAAGCGGCGAAATCTTCGCGGATGCGCAGTCCGTGTTTGGCTTCGAGGGCCTGCAGTTCAGACAGGAACGTTGGGTCTTCCTGCTGGAGCGTGTTAAACAATTCGGTCAGCATTCCGGCTGGGTTTTCAACCACGAAAGCTGAAACCAGGGTGGCATCCGGCGAGATAAAACTCAGGCTTCCCATTGGACCAGGGCTTGAAATCCAGGTGGCCATTCCCTTCTTCGGTTGTTTGAAGGTCACCACCGCCCGGTTGCTGGTTTCGCCGTTGACTTCCTTGAGGTTGACGATCAGGTGTTTGAAATTGCTGAATTCAGAAACTGCCTTCGAGCCATCCGCTTTGGCTTTTGCCTCAGCACCGTCGTTCATCTGGCTCAGGTCAATGGCGAGCATCAACTCAACGCCGGATTTGTATTCGGTTTCAATAGCTGACAGAAGCGAATCAGCCGGGGCCGCTTTGGGGGCATTCATCCGGTTGACAGCCTGGTTGATGGCATCGCGGTTGGTGGCAAGCACCAGCGTTCCATTGTGGATCCAGCCCAGGAGCGCAGGTTCACCCGCGGTGGTAACTGGTGTTTTTACTTCAGCGTCCGAGATGAGTTGAAATGCCAATTTTCCGGTTGTTCCCGCCAGACGTGAGGTCAGATAGTTTCGCAATCCGGCTTCATCTTTGACTTCGGCCAGCACCACTGGTTCCGATTTGACCTGATTTCCACCAGCCGCGGTAATCACGATTTCATTTCCCAGGAACCCTGAGACCGTGCGGATTTCAGTCAGAATCTGGTTATATTGAGGTGTGGCGGTCGCCGATTTTTCAGACTTCCACCAGGCAGCCAGTTCTGGGTTTTGCTGAAGGTGTTTTTCGACAATTTGCTGTGAAGTCACCAGTGATTCGCCAATGTTGGGCAACGCGAGGTAAAACACGGTATTGTCAGGGAGCATCGGCAGCAGGCGCGGTGTGGTGCGCAGACCAGGACGCGGCACTTTCTGATCCAGGTCCTGATACAGGTGCTGCAGCCCTTCGAGCAATTTGGCATAGCGGTCAGCGTCTTTGCTCCACGAAATTTCTTCCTGAATCGGAAGCGTATCAACCGAAGTGCTGGTCGTGAATTGTTGACCGGCTTGCAACGGCTGGTCTTTCCCGGCATTGCTCACCGTGCTGGTGCCTTGAATACACGACACACGTGAACCTTTGGTGCCATGATTGACCGCCAAAATCATGTCCTTACCGGAAATCAGGCTATCATCGGTTGAAATATAGAGCGCACCCTTCACACTGGTCGGAGCTTGCAAAATGATTGACCCGCGTTCCAGTTGAATGGTTGAGCCTTGAGTTGCCTGACGAAGCGAAAATTCAGTCCGTTCGTTGAGTTCAACCACGGCATTGTTTGACAGGCGGACCTGAGCGCGCGAGTGATTGCCGGTGCGGACAATCTCGCCGAGCGTAACTCGTTCGCCAACCGCCAGGCGCCGGTTGTCAGTGGCGCCGATTCGATACAGATCGCCATCCACTGAAACCACAGTGGCGGTGCCGGCATCAACTGAGGTCAGGAAAAACTGGGCAATAATCATTCCCAGCAGGGCAAAGCCGATGAGGGCTGAGGCGGCAAAGGACCATTGTTTCCAGGCAAAAGCACCGGAAACAATCTGACCTGCGGCAGGTTGGGTACGTCGCGGCGAACCGTTTTTGGCTTCTTTGAGCGCCTTACGGCAGGGAACACATTCCCGGGTGTGGTCTTCGACCAGCAGAGAGCGAGCCGAGGTCAGGCGTCCGGCCAGATATGCCGGAATCAGACTCTGAAAGTCAGAGCAGGTACGGATTTGGTCAACCGACGTCAATTCCGCCTCGGCAATTGACGTGTCAGTTCCAAGTCGCGTCCACACTCGTTGTGTTGCCTGTTCGACCTCGGCGCCGGTCATTTTCTGCGCCTGGATCTGTGAAGTGGACTTATCGAACAATGATTCCACGGTGTCTTTTTTCGGTGTCATGGTGTGTCTCCAAATATTGTTTTATTTCTTTTTTGACGCTGGCGCGTGCCCGATGCACCAGCACGGCAACGACGAGTTTGGACATTCCAAGCAAGTCGCCAATCTCTTCGTTGGTGTACCCTTCGAAAAAACGCAGCACAAACAGTTCGGCGGCAGTTCGCCCAAGTTGTGCAACTGCGGCCTGCACCACCCGGCGAAGTTCGGCATCAGCTTGTTGTGCTTCGGGATTGTGACGTTGATCGGCGGCCATATCCGCCACCTGATCTTCGAGTGTGAGTGAAGACATGCCGCTTCGGCTGCGGACGATATCGAGCGCCGCATTGATGGCGGCACGGTACAGGTAGGATTTGGGGTTTGGTGACAGGTCCAGTTTTTCTTCGCGGCTTGCCAGCCGCAGAAAAACCGTCTGCAGGACGTCTTCAGCATCAACCAAATTGCCGGTGATGCGGTACGCCGCCTGCACAACCATTTCGGAATGCTCGCGAAACAGTGTTTCGAGCGTCCCGGAAGGTCCAGACGAGTGTGGCTGTGGCAATAGCGCAATGTTTGGCACGGGTCCCTCCAGTTTTGGTTCTTGCCTGTAAAACGGGCCACGCGCCAATTTATTAACAACTGTCAAAAAAGATTTTTGGGAATTGGGATTTGGTGACTGGGAAAGATCACTTGAAAAGTACCAGTTTCACTGATTCAAGGAAGCGGCTAGCCACCTGATTGGAGCAGGTGGCTAGCCAGTACCTTGTAACTGGTGGCTACACATCAGTTTGACTGGTGGCTACATAATTTGGCGACAGATTCCAGACTTTGGTCCTTCCACCTTAAAGCGACTGGATTGTCAATCCGCCATCAGCCACAATGGTTTGTCCGGTGATGTAGCTCGCCGCTGGCAAGGCCAAAAAGGCAGCCAGCGAACTGATTTCTTCCGGTACTCCTGGACGCTTGAGCGGCACCCGGCTTTGGAAGTGCGCCATAAATTGAGGATTGGCCAGGACTGGATGGGTCAACGGCGTTTGAATAAACCCCGGCGCAATTGCATTGACCCGGATGCCATCCGCCGCCCATTCAAATGCTAACCCACGTGCCATCTGGGACATGGCAGCTTTGGTCGCGCCATAGGGGATTCCGGTCGGCAAGGCAGTCATTCCGGCAATCGAGCCAATCAAGATCACGCTCGCCTGATCGCTGTGTTTGAGGCGGGGATGGGCTTCGCGGGTCAATTCAAACGCAGAAAAGAGATTGGTGTTAAACAGACTCAGAACTTCTTCAGTGGTGTAATCAAGCACTTTTTTGCGGATGTTCGTTCCAACATTGCTCACCAGGACATCCAGTCCGTTCAATTTTTCGTCAACTGCCGCCCAAATAGCTGCTCGCCCCTCAGGTGTTCCGACATCAGCGGCCACGGTGTGAATCGGAAGATTTTTTTCACGAAATCCACACACGCTCTTTTCCAAAACCGCTTCGTCCCGAGCCACGGAAAGAACCGTCGCCCCAAACCCCAGGAATTCTTCGACAATGGCAAACCCGATGCCTTTCGAACCGCCAGTGACCAGTGCTTTGCGCCCGGTCAGGTTCCACCGGGATGAAAGATTCGACATATGGCAACTTCCTTATTCGATAAAAGATTGATCAATCGCCCCATTGTTGTTTGGCGCGATGATTCGAGCAATACAAACGGACGAAATCCTGTTTTCTTCGACCCAAGCTTGAGTTCTTATAGACACGTCTTGTCGCCAGACCGTATGATCAGCCACCGAATTCACAAAAAAGGATTCTGTTGAACGAGTTGAACATTTATGGTTCGGGTTCGTTTTCGGAGTCGCTTCACAACCACGTTTCACAAAATACTCTTCCAACCGTCGCCAAAAACTACTCGATCTTCAATTCAAAGATCATTCCGGTTCGATATTCGAAGGAGAATTCACATGTTTCGTTTGAAAACTGCAGCAACTGCATTAGGTCTGGTACTGGTCATTTGTTTGAGCGCCGCCGCCGCTCAAAAAACTGACCTGAGTGGAAAATGGGTCATGGACAAATCTAAAAGTGAAGGTCTGCCCCCTGATATGGAACAGACCATGAACATTACTCAAAAAGGCGACGAATTAACCATCGCAACCACTATTAAAACTGACCAGGGTGAGCGAACATTGACTGATACCTACAAACTCGATGGCAAGTCAGTGGAGTTCAACGCCTCTCGTCCAACCCCAGATGGACAAACCATTGAAGGCAAAGGCACCAAAACAGGAAAATGGAGTACTGAAGGAAAAGAACTGGAAATTGTTCAGGAAGAACATCTCACAGTTCCTACTGGAGAAGAAGTAACCATCAAAATCACCCGCAAATGGCACATTGCGGCTGATGGCAAATCAGTCACCATTGATCTGACGGCTGAAACGCCCAATGGCCCACAATCCACCAAGCGTTTGTTTGTCAAGCAATAGAAAGCGCGAGTAGCGAGTAGCGAGTGGCGAGTAGTCAGACAAAAAGTAAAATCAGAATTCTGGGATTCCAGGTTTGGTAAATTGAGTCTGAATCAACTGCCTTATTCAAAAAGAACCTTGGCTTGACTACTCGCCACTCGCTCTTTGGATTAACTACTCGCTACTCGCTTTGGTTCGCTACTCGCTTTGGTTCGCTACTCGCTTTGGTTCGCTACTCCTGCCCGAAACTCCCGAATCACCTCGATTTCTCCTACCAGATTCTCATTGAGCGCCTCAAGGTCCTCGGCTGGAATCCACCATTCAGTGTGATGGGCGGCGCCGACCTGTTGCGGCGGGTAGCGCTTCATAAAGCTGGCCTTGACCTCAAATCGGGTTACAAAGCCCACACCGCTTTCTTTCACATTCCACTTTTGGGCAATTTCGCAGGCATAGGCTTCGTTGGTCACCGGATAAAAGATCGGTTGTTCCGGTAGTCGCGGAGGCCACCGCTTAAATCCACTTTGGCGAACCAGTTCAAGTTCTTGTGGCCCGGTCGGGCGATAGAGTGTCATCGTTGGTTCAGTCATCGCTTTCAGGTTGGTGGTGAATCAAAACCGGGTTGGGTTTTCCTTCCAGAAACGGGCTGATGAGATTGGCCAGCCGTTGTTCCTCGGCTTCGCGTCGAAGCGCAAAATCTTTTGATTGGCGTTTCAACTCGCTGATTTCCAGATGCAGATTGTCAATTTCGGCCTGGTAGCGTTTCAAGTAGGCTTCGATTTCAGCCGTAATCTGTTGGATTTTTTCAGAATTCCGACGCTCAACATCACGTGCCCGGTCAAGCAGCATGGCTTGATATGATTCAAGGACCCGGTCCCGCCTGACAGCATCGGCAATTGGAACATCAACCGTTACCCCTTTGGCTGAAAGAGCCAGGTTGATGGCAATAATTTTGACGCTCATCGGTTGAGCCGCAATGGTTGGGTTTGTCAGCAGCTTTTCCAATTCATCAACACTCAACTGGCTTTCCGTGATTCCAGCTTCACGATAAATCTCTTCAAAGGATTTCTGTGACAGGTCATCAGCGGTTTGTTCCGGAGGTGTGAATTTTGGAAATGATTCATCGGCCACCAAATCTCCGACCCGTGATGGAGCAGATTGCCCGGCGTTGCTTGTTACTGGTTGGGTTTGCGCATTTTGCGCCGCAGTCGGTTTGACTGGTGGATCTTCTTCTTCCGGAACGATTTTGACGAAAAACCCCAGCAGTGATTTCAGGGCACCAGGTTCTTTGGCGGGTTTGGGATGAACTGGTTCTTCAGGTTTTCCGATTCCCTGTGCCATGGCTTCCATTTCGCGCAAAATATCGTCAGTGTTTCGGGGTTTGGGCGGTTGTTTTGAATCTGGCATATTCTTTGTTTCAATCCTGGGAATTAAAGGTTTGAGATACAGACTGAACAAATCGGGTCTGGAGTGAAAAAAAATCGGTCATTTCACCCGGCGGATTTGATCCCGGGCAGTGCGCGATTTGGCTGACGGCATGTCAACCGTCTGTGGCAGTGAGGAATTGGCCGACGAACCATCTGAGGAATCTTCAAAATCCGATAGCCGTGAAAAATTTGATTCGGCGCTAAGCACTTCTTCATACGCTGACCGAAATTCGTCGCTCATACTTAAATTGGTGAGCAACGTATCAACCAGGCCAGAAATGCCCGTCACATCGGTAAACGAGTACACTTCGTCCTGAATCAGGCTAAGTGAATTTTTGATGACCTGTAACCGGGCTTCCAGCAGCCGGACCAGTTCTTCGAGTTTCTTGATTCGCCCCAGTCGCTGTTTCAAGATGTTAAGGTTCTGGTTCAACGCATGACGAACCTGCGCAGATTCCTCACGTTCGACAGCTTGCTCAGCGCGTGCAATTTCACTGGTCAGTGACGTCTGCAAATTTCGGTAATTGCGGGTTGAGAGCAAATGGTGAGCTCGCAACATTCGGGCGTAGTCGTACCGAAACGACGAAAGTTTTTCGATGAGATTGGCCAATATCACCTGGGCGTTTGACCGTCCCAATTCATTGGATTTTCGTTCGATTTCCTCACAGAGCGTTCGAACTGAATGAAAATCCATCTGGTAGTTTTGGGGCAGCATTTTGACAATTGTGACTTCGGCTTCTTCGATTTCAAGAAGTTTGTCCTTGTTTTTGCGTGCCCGGATGATGCGCTGAACTCTGGAATTTTGGGCAATAAACAAACATCCAATTTCCCCAGCCAGGAGTAGCGCACCAAAGCCCAAAAAATTTACCACCAGCATCAGGAAACACATAATGCCGATAAAGGCATAATTGATCTGACTTTGCAGAACTTCAGCAACATAATTGATTTCTTCATCAGGCATAACGACACTCACCGCACTTCCTCAAGAGGGTTGGTTGGAAACTCTGAATGTGTGACCGCACTCAGACATTCACGCCTTGGCTCCAGCTATCTTCTTACAGTTTTGGAAATTCGACCATTTTTATTTCACGACGGATTTCAGAAAATCTGGGGATGTCCTCGATCTCAGGATGGTATGCCAAATGTTCGGCAATCAGGTCATAGGATTTGATGACCCTGGCACCAGGGATTGGATCCCCCTCAGTATCACGTTCCCGGCCAATCAAATAAACATGATCTGAAATAATCAGGGCTGAGGTGACATCGTGGGTGATAATAATAAAGGTATTGAGTTCATGTTTGTTGGCCACCTGGTTAATCAACCGCAGAACACTGGCAATGCTGATCGGATCAAGTCCTGAAAAAGGTTCATCCAGGATGATAAAATACCGGTCAATCATCAATTGCTGTAAAATGGCCACCCGTTGACGTTGCCCGCCCGAAAGGTAGACTGGCCAGACCAGTCCCTGCTTGACCAGTCCAAAGTCATCCAAAAAGTGAAGTGCTTTTTCCTGGGCTTCTTTACGAGTCATTTTCCCCACTCGCACAGCCGGCTCAACCAGATTGGCCAGCACTGGAATGTCTTCAAATAACGGATATTTTTGAAACACCACCCCAACATCGCCCACCTGAACCGAACGCAGGGTTGAACCATCCCCATTGGTAATCAGCACTTTTCCACTCGTCGGCTGGTCGAGCCCGGCGATCAAGCGCAAGGAAGTGGTTTTTCCAACCCCGGATGGTCCAAGGAGGCTGACAATTTGGGGTTTGTATCGAATATTTTCAATCGTCAGCGACAAATCCCGGAGCGCCACAAATTTGTTGCCATCATCCATGGGAAATTCTTTGCAGACTTTATCCAGGATCAAAACCGGACCCAGGGTCTCGGCACCACTGGTCAATGGCCCGTCAATACAAGGCGATAGATTTTTCATATGTGGAGACTCATTCCGCTTAGGGTTCAGGGTTCAGGGTTCAGGGTTTTCGAAAGGACTATGACTCAAGGTACCCACGTCCCATATCATTTATGTCCTTTTCGTCCTTTTTGTCCTTTTTCTCGAAAACCCGGAACCCGGAACCCGGAACCCGGAACCCGGAACCCAGCGGCCTTAGCCACGTTCGGCTATGGTGCTATAGGGGAAAAAGGTCCGTTTCAAAACGCCAAAAATCCAGTCTTCCACCACTGCAATCACGCCAATAATCAAAAGGCAGCCATACACACGGGCCAGGTTATTGGTGGCCGAATGGGCATAGATCTGGCTTCCAAGACCACCTTCGGTGCGGTTAAAAGTTTCAATTGAGGTAATCATGACCCATCCAATGGCCGCATTTTGAGCAATCGCGTCAATCATTCGGGGCAGTGTCGGACGAACCACAACGGTGTAAAAGACGTGCCAGTCGCTATATCCAAGAACTTTGGCCAGTTCATATTTCATCCGGGGAATCTCAACAATGACAGCGGTCATGCTGGTCACCAGGAAAAAGGACATTCCCGTCGTCAGCATCGCCACCTTCATTGACCAACCAATGGCAAACAGGGTGAGAAACACCAGATTAAAGCCAATGATTGGAATATAGCGAAGCCATTGAACAAACCGGTTCAGCGGTTCAAAGAATGGAATCACGCTCAAATAAGCGATAAACAATGAGATAACGGTTGAGTATATGAGCCCAACGACATTGAGTTTAAGGGTAACGGCAATATCTGAAAGCAAGCGATACTTCGCCCACATTTCATAAATGGCCTGGACAACTTCCTGGGGATAAGGAAGGGCTTTGTTTGGACTCAGCACCCATACCACAAACACTGCCACGGTCCACAGGACCACCAGGTTCGCACGTACAAAGAACCCAATTTCGCCATAGACTTGAAAAAGCTTTTTCACCGAATCTTTCATGGATTCAACCATTTGTTGTCAGTAGCCAGTAGTCAGTAGTCAGTAGTCAGTAGTCAGTAGTCAGTAGTCAGTAGTTGATAAGTCAGTAGACAAAACCCGGGTCGTTGAATCCGTCGAATTCTTGAAAAGAATTGTTCCTAAATGATTCAAATAAAACAAAATACACTTGACACGAATTCCAAAATCCCAACACTCGACTACTGACTACTGACTACTGACTACTGACTACTGACTACTGACTACTGACTACTGACTACTGACTACTGACTACTGACTATTGATGTTGATGCCCGTGGTATCTGACTCCTTGAGCCATTGCCAGACTGACTGGGCCCGGTCACGTGACAGTCTCAAATTTGTATTGTCATCGCCGGTATTATCTGTGTGGCCTTCAATTGTAATTTGAGTGTCCGAAGCCCTGATCAGCAAGTTTCGAATCTCTTGCAGGACAGCCAGTTCCGAGGGTTTGATTTTGGCGGAGCCTGAATCGAAGGTGATTTGATAATTGGCTTTGACGACCGTTCCCGGATTTGTCGTTCCAGTCGGAAACTGTGCCTGATAGACCGGTGTCGAACTGCGTTCGTCGGTCATTTCCTTAATAAAACTGAGGTCCACGACCTGAGCAACTGGAGTGAACGCCTCAAGTCGTTGTGGCATCAGCTTTTGCAGCCGTTTGGCGTGATCGAGGTAGGTAATGCCGAAAATACTGCGCTCAATCGGCTGATTGCTTTCCAGGCCGAACAAATGGCGCACATCAGCGATATTGTTGACCCGTGACCCACCTAGCGAAACCCCGTTTTCGGTCGCACCGTGAAAATATTTGTACCAGAAATTCGGTCCGCGCCCGTCCAGATTGAAAATAACTGAATTCAATGTGGCGACACGGGTTTTCAGGTACTCGTCATCGGCTTTGATCCGCTCGTTGGATCGGGCAATACACCGCAGAAGTGTTTGGACATAATCACGATGTTGATTGATCCAGTCAGCATTGCCAAACAGGATATGGGGCATCATGTAGCTATATTCTTTGGTTGAAACAATCTTTTGCAGCTTTTCGGTGGCGTTTTTGTAGGTCACCGTTGATCGCCCCTCAACCGCCATCACATCGCCTGGAGTCCAGGTGGCAACGGCATCAATCTGGTGCTCTTCCTGTTGCCCGGTTTGCCGGTTCTTAAGGCTGACTTTGGTGTTTTTGACAAATTTCTGAGCCGCTTCGATATGATCGGTGGCATTGACAAAGTTAACCGCCGCTGGGTCATACACGGTTTCGTCGGGATTGATTGGAATCTGGTTGTCAGCCGCCCAATCAACCGTCACATTCCAGTCACAATATGGCACCGCAGTGACCACCAGTGCACCCCGCGCTTTTTGGGGATCCTCTTTCCACGAAGCCGGCCCCATCAAACAATCTTCGCCAAACGAATAGCCGCTGCTCCAAACGACTTTGGCTTTGTTGCCACGCAGCAATTTGTTTGCACCGGCAATGTCAACCGCCGCCTGATCGCCCGTCGTCGTGACAAATTGCATTTGCCCGGCAGCCAGAGCTTTGATTTGTTCAGAAGTATCATTTTGAACAATCAACCGGGTATTGGTGATGCCAGCCTGACAGAGGCAGCTTCCCGAATAATCACCTGATTTTCCAGGTCCGCCCACTGCATCAATAATGCCGCTGGTGGTTTGCCATGTCCAAATCCCAATTGTAACTTCCGGATTGTCGCTGGTTCGCTCCGGTGGTTTTACCTGAGATGCAGGAAAATCTTTGACCTCAGTCGGAAGTTTCTCTCGCGGGTCAAGCACAACCGACCCAACTGGTAAATCCCCAGTTGGGTTCACGGTTCCCTTAAATCTGTCTAACATTCCCAACCGATCCAACCCAAAATAGGTTAAACCCAGTAATAGACCAACAATCAAAATAACCGCTCCAGGACCAAGCTGAACGCGACCGATTCTCATGTCGTTAAGTCCCTTTATTCGAAAAATTAAGGGCAAGGAGGACGCTCCAGAATCTATACCTGTCAGGGGAAAATTGCAACAAAAACCGTAGTTTGGGGTTATTGTACAGAAATATGTGATTTGGGCTGGATCTGGTACCAGGCACAAAAAAGGCTGAGCCAATCACAATGTGTTGTTGGCTCAGCCTTCGACAAAAGCAGAAAAAACCAGGTTACCTGGACCGTTGATTGGTAATCAGCAACGTGGCTTCATATTGGGAAGGGTCAATCACGATTCCGGCTTTTGGATCTGGACTTAATTTGACAAACCTGACCGTGTAGTTTTTGAACTTCACTTCCTGGGGTTCCACCCCAGTGTTGAGTTTGAAATATTCGCCGATCCGCTTCCGTTTATTGATCGCCCCAATACCGATCACAATTTCAGCATTGCCCTGCCAGATGCATTCAACATCAACGGGGCATCGGCTATCGCCTAATAATTGAGAAAATTCAAGTCGGAGCTTTTCGCCATCCACGACAACCTCCTGACCCAATTTCACCGTGATTTCTTTTTGGGTCGGTGTGGTTTCTTTCTCGGCGGCAAAAAGCGGTGATACGCCGAAGCTGATGACCATGCAAAACAGTAAAATAAACTTCATAGGAGCAATTTCCTTTCAGTCAAAACACGTTTTTATTGTTGTAAGTGTTGGTGGGTCTAATGTGTTTTGTCGGACTGGGAAGAGTTGCCGGCACTATACACCAGGTTGCAATCAAATTTCACTTTTTCTTTCGCTTTCTCGGTTGATCATGGCCAAAAAGTGATGCCATGTCGTCCCACCGGCCAGTTTTTTCGCCTTTTGAACTGGCTGATTTTCCAGGTTTGGCTGGTTTTGAAGTGGAACCTGATGCGGCCTTGGATTTTTTAAACGGTGGTTTTTCGCTGGTTGGGAACGGGCTTCCTTTTCGGGTATCCCCTTTGAAGGGCGCCGGTTTGAAAGCGGGTTTGGTCTCTGGACGAGGGGAAGCCGTTGGTTTGGCTGATGGGACAAACGGTTTCTGTTTCTTCGGTGCGGATGGCGAAGGTTCAGACGGTGGAACCTCGATCACCGCATCCGGATCAGGTCGGAACCCGGCGATCCGATTCCGGATCTGAGTACGTGCCATGCGTTTTAAAATCAGATTCTTGTAATGTTCAGGGACTTCGACGTACGACCAGTCGTCATATATATCAATGGCGCCGATGGATTTTCCAGGAATGCCGGCTTCGTTGGCAATGGCGCCGACGACATCACTTGGACGCAAACCGTGGTTATTCCCGAGATCAAGGAAGAACCGGACCATTCCAAATTCGACTGCCGGAAGCGGCTCTTTATTCGCTTCAGAAACCTGTTCAAGTTGACGGTCACCACGTGCCAGATATGAAGCCGCGGCGGCCACTTCGGCCACATCGAGTCCTTCATCCGCCAGCTCTTCGATCACGGAAAGATACAGTTCAAGATCAACTTCGGCCACGGTCTTGCGAATGGTCTCTTTAAACAATTCGATTCTGCGGGCGGCAATATCGGCCTTGGTCGGCAATTTCATCGGCTCGATGCGCTGGCGGGTATAGCGTTCGATTTCACGCAAAAGCCGAACCTGACGCGGTGTGACAAACAAAATCGCCTTTCCCTGGCGTCCGGCACGTCCAGTGCGTCCAATTCGGTGAACGTATGATTCCGGGTCATAGGGGATGTCATAATTAATGACGTGTGAGATACGGTCAACATCCAGCCCGCGCGCCGCGACATCGGTTGCCACCACAATTTCAACCTGCCCGGCCCGCAATCGCCGGATCACGCTTTCGCGATGGATCTGGCTCATATCGCCGTGCATGGCTTCGGCAGCATAGCCACGAGCCTGGAGTTTTTCAGTCACCGTGGCCGCCTCGATTTTGGTGTGGGTAAACACCAGCGTGGCGGTTCCTTGTTCGGCTTCGAGAATTCGGGTCAGAATATCGAGCTTATTGGGAATTGAAACGTTGAGGTACCGCTGTTCAATTCCTTCAACCGTCAGGGTCTTCCGTTTAATTTCGACATTAACAGCCTGTTTCAGGTAACGATCTGCGATTTTACGGACTTCGTTGGGCATGGTGGCCGAAAACAGCGCGGTTTGGGCCCGGCCTTTGGCCTGTTCCAGAATCCATTCCACGTCTTCCAAAAAACCCATTTTCAGCATTTCATCGGCTTCGTCGAGGACAACCGTTTTGAGCGAATCAAACACCATCGTCCCACGGCGGAGGTGGTCCATAATCCGGCCAGGTGTGCCAACCACAATATGAACACCCAGTTCCAGCCGGCGCGATTGCCGCTGAATGGGTTGCCCGCCATATACTGGAAGGACCTGCACGGCGCCGATGTATTTCGAGTAAATATGAATGGCTTCAGCGACCTGCAGAGCCAGTTCGCGAGTCGGGACCAATACCAGCGCCTGCAGAGTGACCGGAGAGGAAAGATTCAATGAATCGAGAATCGGCAAGGCAAACGCCGCTGTCTTTCCAGTTCCGGTTTGTGCCTGACCAATGACATCCGAACCTTCTTTCAAAGCTGGGATGGTTTGTAATTGAACGGGGGTGGGAGCTTCGTACCCAACTTCCTGTAACGCTTTGAGCAACGGCAATGACAGCCCAAGGGCTTCAAAACCTATCTCTGAATCTATGTTCTGTATATCCATGTTTCTTTCTGAACGAGGTTCGACTTTCTTCAAATATGAAAAATTAAGAGTGCATTGAATACATAGCACGAGTTGCCAATCTAGGGAACGCTGGCAGAACCTGGGGCTGAAAATCCTTGGGCTCAGGGCTTGGGGCTGAAGACATCGGGCTGAAGAATTGGTTTTATTTCATCCCTCATCCTTTATCCCTCATCCCTTTCTGTGCTCCGAGCTTGCGAGTCTTCAGCCCCAAGCCCTGAGCCCTGGTTTTCTCAGCGCCATCTACCCAAACTTCCTCAAATCGGATATAACTTCTGTACCAGGCTGATCAAGATTAAAAAACAAAAAGAGCGTGTTCATTGGTAATACCATTTTGGAATGGAATCCTCGATTTATCGAGTAGCTAAGTAATTCGAATAAATAGATTTGGTGAACTACTGACTACTGATTACAAAACTGGTATAAGAATGACGCTCAAAGAGGTAACACAAGATGAACTTCTGGAAAAAATTGCAGCCCGGTAGCCCAAATCTGAAACAACCGCAATTGGTTTGTTTTCTGCCGGTACTGTTACTAACCCTGCTGTTTGTGACCAGCACCACCCAAACCTGGGGACAAACCAAAAAATCGAAAACCCAACCTACTCGGGGGCCAGCCACTGAATCACCAACTTCCCATGCAAAAGGAAAACCGGAACCGATCACCGTCAACACCGTCGAAATCCAAAAAGTTGCTGAAGGGGTTTATGCCGCTATCCGGAAAGAACCGCCGGGGCTGATGTTTAACGGCAATTGCGTGTTCATTATCAACGATGAAGATGTGGTCGTTGTGGATACCACCATCACACCCAGTTCAGCCCGGGAAGTCCTGGCCGAACTCAAAAAACTGACCAGTAAACCAGTCAAATATGTCATCAACACCCACTGGCATGATGACCACATTATTGGAAATCAGGTGTATCGCGAAGCATTCCCAGGGGTTGAGTTCATCGGACATGCCAGTACGCTGGTGGATTTGCCAACCATCGGTGCCACAAATCGCCAACAACTCCAGGAAGGCGCCCCTGGGTTTGTCGAACAGATCCGCGCTACCATGGCCAATAAAAAAAATCTCGTCGGTGCTGACTTGACTGAAGAAGAACGGATCAGCTTTACCAGCGATATCGAACAGGTCGAACGATACCTATCTGAAATCCCAAAATTTCAGGTTATTTTGCCTACCATCACCATCCAGGACAGTCTGACCCTCCATCGGGGCACCCGAACGATTGAAATCCGGCACCTGGGGCGCGGTCATAGTGGCGCGGACCTGGTGGTGTATCTGCCCAAGGAACGGATCGCCATCACTGGAGACCTGGTGGTCTGGCCCGTGCCGCTGGTTGGGTCAACCTCCTACCCGGCTGAATTTGCCGCCGCGCTTGAAAAACTGGTTGCGTTGCAGCCGACCGTGATCATTCCCGGCCACGGCCAGGTTTTGCCTGATGACACGTACCCCAAACTCTTGATTCGGCTGTTGACCTCAATCAAAGAGCAAACCGAAGCTGCCGTTGTCCGAGGCGAAACCCTGGAGCAAACCCGCAAAAGCGTCAATCTGGATGAATTCAGAAAATTGATTGCTGGGGATTCACAACTGAAGAACTTCATCTTCAGGTTTTATGTCAGCGACCCAGGAATCACAGCCGCCTATCAACAGGCTTCCCAGAAGAAATAATTTCAGTTTGTAGTCAGTAGTCAATAGTCAGTAGTCAAGTGTTGGGATTTGAGAGTTTTTGTCAAATGTATCTGGCTCTATTTACGCTATTTATGAGAAATTCTTTTTAAAATCCTATGGACTCAACTATCCGAGTTTTTATCTACTAACTACTGACTACTGACAACGGATGATTGATTAGAAAACCATTGTTTTAAGTAAACGGATTTTTTCTTTCCAGGCGCTGATTTTATGAGAGATTTCCCTACAACTTCAAGCATATTCAACCTTGCAATGAACGAAGCTCGGTGAATTTGGTCTCAATAACTCAAAAGGCAAATCGTGTTTATTTGCCCGTACAAGCATTTAAATTCTCTGAACCTACACCATTCCCTACCTTCCAAAAGCCGCTCAAAACTCAAATAAACGCAATTAAACATCTGTTGAGGGAACAGCAATTCTTTATTTGGAGGTCGGGAAGGGTTAAGAGTTGCTGCCTTTAGGCGGCCCCAGTGTCTCTTCAGACCAAATTTGGGATATGAAACCCGCCTGAAAGCGGGGCTCTTGACTTTTTCCCGCTTGATTGAAGTCGGTGAGTCTTCCAAATTCGTGTCCTTTTGGGGTTGAAATCGAGAAACCATTCAAACAAAGAATAGCTGTTGAGGGAAACATCTCACCCCCAATTTTGAAGTTTTTGGATTGAACCCAAAGAACGGACAGGGTAAAGGCTGGGCCAACATGGGGTAAGGGATGGACCAACCACAAATACGTTGAACCCAAGCTGTATCTGGTCGCCCAGTTTGAACGCAAAACCAAAGCGCTGTTTAAGGATCTGGGGATAAACGCCACCCGATACGCCAGGCTTTCAAACCGGGTCGAAGCCATTCAAAAGGCAATCACGGAGCTGCAAGGATTAGATATTCAAAATGGTGTGTTACAAATGATCTTGGAGGAAACCCAGGATGATGACTACAAGTTGATTGCCCTCATTACGGATGTCACCAAAGCTGAAGATCGTCCAACCCAGGACCTGTCGTTTTTGGAATCAATTAACGATTCCTTTCATTTTACCGACCCGGAATCACTTCCGCTACCTCCAGTTCAACCAGTTGAAAAAGAGGCTCCGGTTTCAGCCGAAGCGTTGCTGGTCATAATGTTTGAATTGTTTTCAAACACGTTTCAGATCAACCGCAAGAAACCCTCGCGCAAAGAGATTCAGTTAGCCAGGGAGTGGATTGACCAGTATCAATTCTCATCTATGCAAATTGAAGGGGTTATTACTTTTGCGTTCAGGGAAGCGACGAAAACCAATTACAAAATCCAAAATCTGGCTGGTTTGGAGCAATATATCGAGCCCTTCTGGACCCAATCTACCTCTAAGAATTTCCCCCCTCAGTTTTTTACAGAACCATCTGGCTCCATCGATACAGATCAACCCCGCGAGGCGCGTCCACTTTTTCCAGAAATCCCAGACGGAAAAGAACAGGCATTCCAATACTTGATCGGGTTGTCCACGACAGAGCAAGAGTACTGGTGTCAGGCAGTCCGCCGCCTCTTAAGCCAAAAAGATCCTCAAACTCTCAAGCAGATTCCCCAGTTTAATCGTGAAACCCAAAACGAAACACTTCTCGCCAACGCCGCCAAGTATTTTACCGATGCCGTATTGAGCATTACTCACAGTAGTCAGTAGTTATACCCTCAACCCTAAATGATAAGTACCTTGCCATAAGGTTACAGAGATGTTTGGATTGGGGAAGTGATTGATTCCTTTCGTGTATTTCGTGTATTTCGTAGTTAAAATGTCTGGAAATTTTCAGCGAAGCACTTATGACTTCATCGCTCGATGCGGATTGCTTTTCCGAATATGCAATTATGACCAACCCAGCCATTGATCCGCCCGCGATTATTTCCAATCAAAAAGCGTCCCTGTTGAATCGCTTTAATCAAGTGCAGGTAATCCGTGCCCTTGACTCGAACGAAGACAACATCCCCGACCTCAAGGGTTTCGACTGGAACTGGTGCCACGGTGACCAGATCTCCGTCATTGACCTTTCCGGTCATGGAATGACCTCGCGGTCGGATTTGTACTGTCTGACCTTGTTTTAGTTGTTCGATTGCGTATTTAGCCCAACTCATTGAAAGCTCCAATTTGGAGGTTATGATGCGCACGGTTGAAGCTTGACAAATCTTTACAGTTCTTCTGGAAATCCCCCTGAGGAACCCACGAACTGGAACTGTGCCTAACCGTATCAACTCATCATAGCATCGAATCGTTATTTTGACAACTCCAGCCAGTTGCGAATTATTCTTTTATTTATATTCTTGAAAATAAAAAATTTATTGTTTTAGACCTGCTCAGGATTGGGTGCCGGCCTGAGTTGATTCCAGGTCCAAAAGATCTGGATTATCCGCATCTCACCCAAACCATCAGGGGTTATAACTAAGGTGAAAGTGATTAGAGCCTTTTACAATTGATCATTATCATCAGTCGCTGACTTACCACAATTTCTGCTTGCCATCCACTACCTTGTTCAATACACTAGGCATTCACCGCAGTAACAATTCTTCTCTAAAAACCTTTCCAACCCAAAAGTGCTATTACGATGAGCTACAATTACCAGTGCTTCAATCCATTTCGCAACGTACAGGAAGATGCCCCAGGCAGGCGAGAGTTACGGCGGGCGCTCTATCAGGCAATCAAAAAGCAGTTTGGTTTTGTGCCAGATCCAATCAAAATTGAACTGAAGCGACTCTCACCGCCTCAATTGGAATCGGTGATTGATATTTTGCCTCAATTTGCTTCGGTAAAATATTTAACCACACATATTCAAGAACTCCCACAAATGGGCGGGGCCCCGGCTGATCGAGGCGGCTCTCGTGAAATGGGGCCGTCTGAAAGTGTCCCTCAGCCTGAACGTCTTCCTGGTTCATTTGAAACATCTCAAACCTATCAACCTCCTTCACATCCGATCCCGGTTTTTGCCGAACTTTCAGAACCAGAATCCGAACCGGTTCCGGAACCTGCGGCGGCTACCCGGTTTGAGCGAATTACCGATGATGACGATGCGGCGGCAAGTGAGCCGACTGAATCCGTTACCCCGTCGGAACCCGTGGCCGCCAGCTATACCCGGTCGCCGGTGTTACCACCTCCGATTCAACCCCGGCACCAACCGTATACTCCGATTCCACAATCTGTAAAACCTATGACCAATCAGCCAAACTATCGCTCAGACCAGTATTCCCGTTCGGATGTGGTACGCTCTACCCTGCAAGTTACTTTGGACACCAAAACCATTCATCTGGTTTTTGAATTTGACAAATATTCAGATGCCGAAAATCAGAGAGGGATTCGATTCCTGTTGTCCATTGATGAAAACGAGCTGATTTTTGCGCAGTTTTTGGCTCAACGAAACCGGATTGAGCCGCTTGAAGCTCGGGTAGCGGCAGCGATTCAGACCTATTTCAGAGATGCTGAAAAAGTACTGTCGGGGGCTGTTGCTGCCCAGGCACAGCCGGCTTCCGTGGTTGAACCGAGTCCCGTGGCTCCGGTGCCGGTTCCCGTGGCCCCAGCCCCAACGCCGATGCCAGTGGTTGCGGCAACCCCAGTCGAAATCCTGACCCCAGTCCCTGATAGGGTTACGGTTGAGGCTGAATCGGAGAAGGCTGAATCCTCAACAACTGATAAACCCCGACGTTACCGCCGGACCAATGCCGAACTTCAAGCCGCGGGGGTTAAGGTTGAAAAGCGCACCCGTCTGACACCCCAGAGTATTGATTTAAATACACTGAAATTTGATCCTCGCATGGCTGCCATTCTCAGTTTTGATGAAGCCAAGGAGCTCAATATTGCGGCAGTTGGATTTATTCCAAATTCAACCGACGTGCTCACCTTGTTTGTTGAACCTGAGGGAAAAGTACGAATTTACACATTCTTCAACCGGGTTACCAATCGAGCGGCTCTGGCGGCATTGATTGGTATTCCAGCCAAAGATCGAGAAAAGGTCAAAATTCGCACGTTGCGAGTACCCCAGGAATTCCTCGATGAATTTCTGGCCAACGGTGCCACGGCGGTGGTGCCAACCAGTAAACCCACACCGATTGTCATCACTGAAGAGTCCGACGACCCATCGAAGCCAAGTCGGCGGCGGTTCATTGTTCCAAAAGAACACGCCGGTCGCCCAACCCCAAGCGAAGAGCTGCCCAAGCGGAAACGTGGCCGCCCGGCAGGCTCTGGAAAGTAAGTCGCGACAGTACTGGTTCAAGTTGGAAAAAAGAACGGGAAGTTTTGCGAAACAACATCAAGTGCCGGGAGCCCCCCCAACCCTTTGTTCGCACCGCTTCCCGTTCTGGTTTACCCTGGGCTCTCGTTCACTCCTCCTGTTATTTTACGCAAATAATGTTTGTCTCCTCACCTCCCATCCAAGAAGCCACGAGCGTTTCAATTTGTCTTATTTGTAATTCCAATATAATCCCGGCCAATGTTCTGACCCAACTTTTAACGATTGGAGAGGTCACCAAACATTCGTTTGAATCACTTCAGGTTGGAAGCCAGACGTGTGTCTATGTCTACTGGATTCAAACATCAGAGGACCTTCGGTCCTGTGGCCGAACACTTGGAAAACAGTCTGCTCGATCCGTGATCGTGGTGCCTCCGGCCCTGACTGATGGTGCAATCCAGCTTTTTGAGAACCATCCGGGGATGACACTGATTTGGGAAGATCGGTTGCAACTCCTGATTCCCGTGATTCGCCGACTCGTTGTTACGTTGCGCCAGGTGCCGTCTCTGCCAACCCCTGAGTACCTTCGACCAATCAGTCCTCCGCTTCCAAACCTGCAGGAATCCAGACTGAAAGCCCTGACCAGTGTGATTCCAGATACCTGGTTTCGGATCAGTCGCGAAGGGAAATATCTTGATTTTGGAACGCCGTCGCCGGAACTCCTGGCGCTGTCGCCCGAAACACTGATTGGGTCCACGATTGATGACCTTCCCATTTCACCCGAACTCAAACAAAGATTCAAAACGGTGGTTGATCAGGCATTTCAAACCCGACACCTCCAAACCCTTGAATATGAAATGGATGTTCCAGCCGGTCGAAGGTATTTTGAACTCCGCGCCCTGGCAAGTAGCGATACGGAAGCAATTTTAATCGTCCGGGATCAGACCGATGCCCGGCATTCCGCCGAGACAATCCGAATCAGCGAAGAGCGACTTCGTTTTGCCCTGGAGGGCGCCCAGATTGGTACCTGGCACTGGGACATCGTGACCAATGAGATGGAGTGGTCAGACCGGTATTATGCCATTTTTGGTCTCTCCCACGATTTAAAACCCAGCCTGGAACTCTGGGAAGGTATGTTACATCCAGATGATCACGACTGGGTGATTCAGGCGCTTGGAACAATGCTTGACCATGAGAATGAAAGCAGTGCCGAATATCGAATTCTCCGGCCAGATGGTTCAGTTCGCTGGGTGAATGTGGTTGGTCGTCTCGGTCGTCAGCCCGATGGATCCCCATTACAAATGGAAGGAATCATCTTTGACATTACTGATCGTCAATTAGCCCAGGAGAAAATCCGCCAGAGCGAAGAATGGTTTCGAACCCTGGTTCAGCATTCCTCTGACATTGTGGCTGTGATTCAACCCGATGGCACACGGCGGTTTGTCAGTTCCGGTGCCCGGCGTGTGCTTGGGTATGCCCCCGAAGAGTTAATTGGTAAAAATGCCTTTCAAGGAGTTCATCCAGAAGACATGGCTCGGGTTGAACAATCATTTCGAACTGTTTTGACCGAACCTTCGCAGACAGTTCAAATTGAATTCCGGTTCCAGCACCTCACTGGCCACTGGGTTGACCTGGAATTGATCGGTGAAAATTATCTGGAAATTGGTGGTGTTGAAGGCGTTGTGGTCAACATTCGCGATATTACCGCCCGCAAAAAAGCCCAGGCGTTACTTCGCCGGAGTGAAGAAAAATTCGCTCAGATTTTCCACGACAGCCCAATGGCCATTTGTATTATTTCGCTTCAAACGGCTGAAATCCTGGATGTCAATCAGGCGTTTTTGGATATTTCCGATTATGCCCGCCAGGATCTGCTCCATCAAACGCCGGCTGATGTCGGACTCTGGCGGTCAATGCGAGGGGTGGAACGGTTGCGGGAAAAACTGGTTGCTTCAGGTGGGTTGTTATCCTTTACGGCTGAATTGCGCCGCCGGACAGGCGAAATTCGGATTGTGGAAGGCCGCTCAACCCTGATGGAATTTCCCGAGGAACTCTGTGCTTTGACCATTTTTGTGGATACCACGGAGCGGTTTCGGATGGAGCAGGCGCTACGGGTCAATCAGGAACGCCTGACCGAGACCGGTCGCCTGGCCCGCGTCGGTGGCTGGGAAGTCAATCTCGGGGCTGAACGGGTGTATTGGACGGAAGAAGTCTTTCTCATTCACGATATGCAGCCTGGGCTTCAACCAACCAGGGAAGAAGCCTTTGGATTTTATCCGCCAGATGCCCAGTCAGTGTTACATGTGGCTGTGGAGCGGACGATTCAGACGGGAATTCCCTGGGAACTTGAACTCCCCTTGATTACCGCCACCGGGCGGCAGATTTGGGTTCATTCGTTGGGGCATGTTGAATATCGTGAGGGACAACCATACCGGCTTCACGGAGCCGTTCAGGATGTAACCGAGCGTCACCTGCGCGAGGAACGGATGCGGTTGCTCGAATCAGCCATCGAGCACGCCAATGATGCCGTTTTTATTACCGAAGCGGAACCGATTGACCCACCGGGCCCGCCAATTGTGTATGTCAATCAGGCATTTGTGGATGTCACCGGATTTGAATCATCAGAAGTGATTGGTCTGACCCCGAGCATTTTAAAAAGTCCACGCACCAGGCTTGAAGATCTGGAACGCTCGCTTGAAGCACTCCATCGGCGTGAACCGATTACATTTGAAAACATCACCTCTCGCAAGGATGGGTCTGAATTTTGGGGGGAAATCTCAATTTTCCCGGTCATTGATGTCACTGGCAAACATACCCACTGGGTTGCCATCTTGCGCGATATTACTGAGCGGCATGTGATCGAAGACCGTCTCCGGCAGTCCCAACGGATGGAGACGTTGGGGCAATTTTCCAGCGGCGTGGCCCATAACTTCAACAATTTGTTGACGGTCATTCGTGGGTATGCCGATATGCTGGCCAGACTTTTTAAGACCGAGCCTTCAACCCTGGAGATGGCGCTCGAAATTCGACGGGCTGCCGACCGGGGTGCCGAACTGGTGCGGGAACTGATGGCCTTTGGCCGCCGCACCGAAGCCAATCGGGCTATTATTGATGTGAACGAAGTGGTCCTGGAAACCACCAGCCTGATGCAGCGACTGATTGGGCCGCACATCCAGGTTGACCTTGATCTGGACGAATCCTGTCCCCATATTTGTGCCGATGCCAGCCAACTGACCCAGGTGTTGCTCAACCTGGCAGCCAATGCCCGCGATGCCATGCCAACCGGGGGAACCTTAGCCATTCAAACCAGACTGGTATCGGTTGATGAACAGGCCCTGAGCGAGTTGATTGACCGACCAGGAAAAATGGTCGTCAGCACCAATCCAATCACCACTGGCAAGAAGGTGAAAGTGACGGTTCGCGATATCGGCACCGGAATTCCTCCAGAGGTGCTCAAGCGAATATTTGAACCATTCTTTACCACAAAGGACATTGGCAAAGGTACCGGGTTGGGGCTGGCAACTGTTTATGGGTTTGTAAACGGTTCAGGTGGATTTATTGAGGTTTCTTCTCGACCTGAATATGGAACCACATTCCATATTTACCTGCCCAGTGCCGATCAAGAAACACTCATCGGGATTGATTATGATCCACTCTTGCCCAACTTTGAGGTTGGTACCCAGACGGTGCTGGTAGTTGATGATGAGCCCGCCGTTCGCAAAATGGTGAAAGAACTACTCCATCAAAATGGTTTTCATCTGCTGGAAGCTGGTTCCGGTGAGGAAGCCCTGGCCCTGGAACGCTCCTACAAAGGCACGATTGATTTGATTTTAAGTGATTTACTGATGCCCAAAATGAATGGGTATGAGCTGGTTGCCCGGTTTTTGACCCGACGGCCAACGGCACGGGCACTGTTGATGACCGGAGATGGCTCCCGGATTACTGCGGAGAACGAGCATACCCTGTTGCCCTTGCTGGCCAAGCCCTTTACCGAAGACCAGCTCCTGGCAGCGGTCCGGCGCTCACTGACAGGCAAACACATTCGAATGACTTAAAGTTTGCCCAAAATATCGCCGCCTTAAACCTGGGGGCGATTCAGAAAACATCGTCATCAAGAGAATGGTTGAACAGGTTGAAACACATTTTAGGCTATCTAATCGCTCCTCCCAGTAAATTTATCGCAAGGCGACTCAATAGTTGATGAAAATTGGAATTTACAACCGCTACATCAATGCTCTCGGTGGAGGAGAAAAACGTACCCTGGCTCTGGCTGAACATTTGAGCCATCGGCATACCGTTTCGCTCATTGTTCCTTATTGCCTCGACAAGCCGTTTTTGGAAGGCTACTTCAACATTGATCTGGGGCGGGTTCGGGTGGTCGTGTTGGACTCAAATTCCAGGTCAGGGCTACCCCACCGGGGAAGCGTTGAAGCTATTTATTTCAATCAAATCAAAGCCATGGAACTCGATCTGCTGATTAATAATTCACACCAAAGCCACCTGATGTGTCCCGCAAGCCGGGGGATTTATATGTGTATGTTCCCGCATCAAGTCTGGGGAAGTCCATTGGAATGGAAAACGCCGTTCACACTCCTTGATTCACTGTCCATTCGATGGAAAAGCCTGATGTCTGGCCAAACCCTCAAAGCGGTCAATTCTTATGATGTCGTAACCGCAAATTCACAATTTACTGGACACTGGATCAAGCGGCGCTGGAAACGCCAGTCTGAAGTCGTTTATTCCGTCTGCGAACGGATGGCGGAAGACGTTGATTTCTCACAAAAGAAGCCTGTTATTCTCAATGTCGGGCGGTTTATTGGAGATCCTTGGAAATTTCATCACAAACGCCAGGATGTCTTGCTGGAAGCATTCAAACGGTTCCACCTTGCACAGTGCCAGGGCTGGGAACTCCATTTTGCCGGAAGCAGGCCGAATGATGCCGCCGGTCACGAGTTTTTGGAGACCTTAATCGCTTCAGCCAACGGATTTCCAGTCCAATTTCACCCAGGCATTCCCTTTGAGGCGTTGCGACAATTGTACCGGACGGCCTCGATTTACTGGCATGCCACCGGATATGGTTGTTCAGCCGAAGCCTATCCAGAGCGTCAGGAGCACTTTGGCGTCACGACCGTGGAAGCCATGTCGGCGGGCCTGGTTCCGGTGGTGATCAACTCTGGCGGCCAACGGGAAAGTGTGCGTCATCAAGGAAATGGGTTTCTCTGGAATGACCTGGATGAAATGATCGAACTGACCCAATCTCTGATTCTGGATCGGGAGCTCCGCGAACGGCTTGGTGTGCAGGCTGCAACGGATAGTAAACAGTTTTGTCGCGAAGCTTTTCTGGAACGAATGGACCGAATTCTTGAACGGCTGACAACTTAAATCGTGTCCTCTGCTATACTCCGCCAACTCAACAGAGGGAAGAAATGAGGGAGACCTGAGATCAAATGCGCGTACTGACCTGGGGACTGGGATATGTGGGGTTGGTTTCATCCGCCTGTCTGGCCCAATTAGGCCATGACGTGATTGGCATTGACTCTGATATCGCCAAAGTTCAAGCACTCAACCAGGGAAAAAGTATCCTGGTTGAACCCGGATGCGATGAGATTGTGAGCCGAAATCTCAATGCAGGCCGGCTGAAGGGAACAGTTGAGGCGGATGTAGCCGCCAACTGGCCGGAAATTTTGCTGGTTTGTGTTGGAACTCCGGGCGACAGTGATGGCAATTTTATCCTGGATGACCTCAACCTTGTCACTCACACCATTGGCAACAGGTTGCGGCAGTCAACTTCATTTCAGGTGGTGGTTGTTCGGAGTACCGTCTTTCCTGGAACCACCCGCGAAATTCTGATACCCCAGTTCGAAAAATACTCTGGCAAAAAGGCGGGCGAGGACTTTGGTGTTGTGTTCAACCCTGAATTTCTTCGTGAGTCCACAGCCATCAAGGATTTCTTTGAACCCCCCTACATTCTGATTGGAGAACTGGATGCTCGTTCTGGACGGATGGTGGAGCTTCTCTATGAACCAATGAACGCCAACCGGATTCGAGTCAGCCTTGAGGAAGCCGAATGCCTGAAGCTCGCCAGCAACGCATTTCACAGCTTAAAAGTCGGATTTGCCAATGAGATTGGCCGTTTATGCGATCGGTTGACCCTGGATAGTCAAAAGGTGATGGATTTGGTCTGTGCCGACACCCGGCTCAATCTTTCTTCCGCGTACTTAAATCCAGGGTTTGCGTTCGGTGGTGCTTGCCTTCCGAAAGATTTGCGTTCGTTGACGGCTGGCGCCCGCCACATCGGAGTTGAATTGCCAATTCTGGAAGCCGTTTTGCCAAGCAATGACCTTCATCTGGAGATGGTGCTCAACAAAGTAACCGATCACAATCTTGGGTCCGTCGGCGTCCTGGGGCTGAGCTTCAAATCGGGTACCAATGACTTGAGGGAAAGCCCGGCGGTGGAGTTTGTTTGTCGTCTCCGTAAAAAAGGCGTGATGGTTTGGGTTTTTGATCCGGATGTGAAACTAAGCCGACTCACCAGGGCAAACAAAGAATTTCTCATGGAAAAACTGCCGGACATTGAAACGATTGTGTGTCCGGACATCAATCTCATTCAATCACGCTGTGAAGGAATTGTGGTTACCCGGCCCCAGCCTGAATTTCAAGCCTTCATTCGCCACATAAGGCTGAGCCATCCTCAGATACCTGTCATTAACTTTGGATGATCAATAGCCATTCGGAGATAATGGCTATTGATCATGGGATTCGACCTGCTGATGTGCGTAAACTCTGGCTCCAGCACACTGGCCGGTGTGGGTATGCTCAACTATAAGGGGTCATCTGTTGAATTTAACTAACGTGAGTTCGACGTAAGAAAAACGAAAAAATAACCAACAACTCTCATTTTTGGTATCATTTACAAAATGAAAATTCGGTGGTGGACACCAAAAAGGAGAGTGTTGGTATGATGTTGATAGATCTTTTTTGCGCGATT